>NZ_KB235931.1:0-300000 GCF_000332295.1 Fortiea contorta PCC 7126
TTATGTTCGCCTTTTTCTCGTTGTGGGGGACGCTGTTTTAATCCCCGAATTGGGTTGGATTTTATATACCCTTGCTCGACGGCAAAGTTAAATAGGCTTTGCAGTATTGCTTGATGCTTGTGGTGGGTTGTGTATTTTAAATGTGAGAGTGTATCTAGATACTCAACTAATGTTTGCTTACTGATAATTTCGATTGACCAACTTCCGTACTCTGCTAGTAAGCTCAAGAGAGTTATTTCGTAGGTTTTGATGGTACTGGGTGCTAGCCCAGTCCGTTCTAAAAATTTGACGGCAACGGTGGCTAATGTGACAGCTTGCTTCACTGGAAAAAGTGTGTTTTTAGCAAGGTAATTTATTCATAAATTATATATCTCTAGATAAGAGCATTGACAGCATTTTATGGATACTTTTAAGACACCAAAACATGGAGAATCCCTAGCTGACTATGTTTTGCGGATCAGGAAGGGACTCAATTTAACTCAGTTTGAGTTAGCCGATGCTGCTGGTATTCATTCTCGGTCTGTGGGGAAGATTGAACGGGGACTGACGATGAGACTCAGCCATAAAACTCTCAGTGGGCTGGCGCTAGCTTTGTCCGTGCCGGTTGAGTATTTGCAGGCTGTTGTTAGGGGGGAAGAGGTTGTAGCAATGCCAGTGATTAAGTTTTGCCCCCAATGTTGGAATCCTGGGGGTGCTGCTGATCCGATGTGGGGAAATGTTAGGGCTAAGTTTTGTTATCTGTGCGGTACACAGTTGCAGGCTAGTTGTCGGAATTGTGGTGAGATGGTGGTGTCGTTGAGGTATAAATTTTGTCCACTATGTGGAAAGCCTTATAAGGATGGAAGCGAAAATCGCTAAAGCCTATATACAACAAGGCTTTCCAGACCATCTTGCAGGTTTTTACACGTATCTCGGCTCAATACCTATTCCCTTTTATTTACTTGTATCGTTTAGATTCATACCTTGATTGTGGAGCCTTAAACACCCACTTTAGTTAATTCAACTTCCCGACGCCTAGGTACATCATAAATCATGAAATCATGAGCCATATCCGTCTTCGGGAAAATCGCTCTGGCTTCTTTAAGTAAATCTTTCAACTCTAAAACATTGCCGGGAGCATATCGAGGACTAAAATGCGTCATAATTAGCCGATGAGCTTGAGCTGCTAAGGCTGTTTGCGCCGCCATTGTGCTAGTGGAATGCAATCTTTGAAAAGCCATGTCTGCATCTTGATGTGCAAAAGTGGCTTCATGAATTAACACATCCGCATCTTGCGCTAATTGCACCGCACCGTCACAATAAATTGTATCTGTGCAGTAGGCGATTTTCCGGCCAATTTCTGTTGGGCCGCATAATTCGCTACCATTAATTACCCGTCCATCGTTTAAGGTAACTGTTTCCCCACGCTTGAGTTGACCGTAAATGCGACCGGGAGGAATTTGCAACGCTTTGGCTTTTTCCACATCAAAGCGTCCAACTCTGTCTCGTTCCGCAATTCGGTAGCCAAAAGCGGTGATTCGGTGATGCAATTGACCGCAGGTAACAGTAAATTCCTCATCCTCGTAAATTATCCCAGGGCGGACTGTATGAACCTTGACAGGATAAGAGAAGTGTGTATGAGAATATTTTAAAGCTGATTGGATGTACTCATTTAATCCAGGTGGCCCATAAATATCGATTTTTTCCACATTTCCAGCCAGCCCACAACTAGCCAGCAGCCCCATCAAGCCAAAAATGTGGTCGCCGTGCATGTGGGTGATAAAAATTCGGGACAGTTGGCTGCTTTTGAGGTCACTCCGCAAAAGCTGATGCTGAGTTCCTTCGCCGCAGTCAAATAACCACAGTTCCGCCCGCTGCGGTAATCTGAGAGCAACGCCGGAAACATTGCGTCCTCTTGTTGGTACACCGGAACTTGTCCCTAAAAATGTAATCTGCACAGCGTTTTCTAGCCTTCCTCTTGCTGAATGTGACGCTCTACTTTCTATAGTGGCACGGTTGTTGCGCTTTCAGGCTTGCGGGAATGGAGAATTGGGGTTTTGCTATTGTTAGTACATTTAACTGACGATATTTATACTTGAGCAAATAGCTGATTATTTTAAATATAAAAATAAATCGCTTTACAAAAAATTATATACATAAAGAAATTTAAAACAAATCAGCAGTATAGAAAACTGACTGGTAATATTTGCTCATCCATTGATTAATTTCTTTTAGAATTCACGAAAATGTCACTAACTAAACGTTGTATAGCCGAGTTCGTGGGGACTTTTTGGCTAGTTTTTGGTGGTTGTGGCAGTGCAGTATTGGCGGCAGCGTTTACTGCAGACGCTGCTAAGATCGGTGCAAATACAGCATTTCCTCTGGGTATTGGCTTAGTGGGTGTTTCTTTGGCCTTTGGTTTGACCGTGTTGACAATGGCTTATGCGGTTGGTCATATCTCAGGTGGTC
Source organism: Fortiea contorta PCC 7126 (assembly GCF_000332295.1). Classification (GTDB taxonomy): domain Bacteria; phylum Cyanobacteriota; class Cyanobacteriia; order Cyanobacteriales; family Nostocaceae; genus Fortiea; species Fortiea contorta. Next base: position 2,449 of record NZ_KB235931.1, read on the forward strand.
ACTTTAATCCGGCTGTTTCTATTGGTCTTTGGGCTGCGAAACGCTTCCCCGGTTCTGAGCTTTTTGTATACATTGGTGCTCAGGTATTTGGAGCGATCGCCGCTGCTGGAGTTTTGGCTTTAATTGCTACCGGTAAACCAGGATTTGACTTGGTAAAAAGCGGTTTTGCTGCTAATGGTTTTGGTGAGCATTCTCCTGGTGGTTATTCCTTACTAGCAGCTTTTATTGCTGAGTTCGTACTCACCTTCCTGTTCTTGGTAATTATCCTCGGTGTTACAGATCGCCGTGCGCCTCAAGGTTTTGCTCCCGTGGCGATCGGTCTAGCTTTAACACTAATTCACTTAATTAGTATCCCCGTCACCAATACATCCGTAAATCCCGCCCGCAGCTTAGGCCCAGCACTGTTTGTCGGTGGTTGGGCGCTACAACAACTGTGGCTATTTTGGTTAGCGCCAATAATCGGCGGAGCATTAGCAGGCGTTTTCTATTCTCAGGTTTTGGAAACACCAAGTCCCTCAGAAAGACAGCTTTCGGAGATTGCTTAAGAGGGGTTAGGGGCTAGGGGCTAGGGGTTAGGGATGAGAGGTTAGGGGTTAGTGAGTTTTGATGCTAACTTCAGACTTCAGACTTCAGACTTCACCCCTGTTCCCTGTTAAGAGTTCCCTTTCATGTGTGAAATATCACAACTACTAGGGGTAGGAATGCAAACAGCAAGCCATTCCAAGATGGTGATTGAGTTTCTGGGGTTGGTTGTGTTGGTGTTAACAACGCTTCTATTCTCCGCTCTAGGCGATCGCCTTCTGGTGAACTGAGAGCAGCACAGCAAATTTCAGATAACACAGGGGCGCTACTAACTACTAACAACAGTGATTCTGCTAGCAGTAAGGGGTCTACCTGAGACGCCGCATAACTATCAGCCCGGAGTTCCCGCAAAACTAACAATTCTTCCCATAAAATCTCTGTATTTGGCAACCAAGCTGTGCAGGAACGCACCCAGCCCAACCAGAAAAACCAGAATGTGTCTCGATAGTAATGATGCCCTTGTTCGTGGGCTAGGACGCTTTCTAAATGCTCTGGAGAGAGGCTCTGTAATAAGCCCTGACTAACTACTAGTTCTGGTTGCCAAAAACCTATTTGTCCGGCAAAAAGCGCCCCTGTCTCCAGTAACCGGGCTTCTTGATTGCCAAGATTCACCAGGGGACAGTCACGAGCAGATTTCACAGATTGCCACCCCTGGATACAAAGTTTTATGCACATAATGGCACAAAATGCAAGATATATTAATGCCAAAATATAGCTGATCCCACCTGTATACATGCCTCCCATTTGCCCTTGGGTACCCATGATGATGAGGGCGATCGCTGTCATCAACAGCAGCAGAGGAGAGAAGAGAAAGAAAAAGAGCGATCGCTGCCAACGCAAATTCCAGCTAGCAGGGGAGCCGATATCAGAGGCTCGCAACCACCAAGCAATAGCCAAAGTAGCCAAAATCATCATCAAATGCATTATTTTTCCTCCCTGGCTTGTCGTGCAGCTTGAATGCGTTTAGCGATCGCTTCTATTTGCTCACTGGCTGCAGCATCCAAACTATCTGCAAAAGCAGCAATCACATCAGGATTACCTACCGCTAGAAATCGCTGCAACTGCTCATGTGCTTTGATTACATCTGCCTGCTGCTTTGTCAACCGTGGTCGCCAATAGAAAGCCCGCCCTTTTTTATCGCAGATTAACCAACCTTTATCAGTTAAGCGACGCAAAACGGTGGTAACTGAAGTATAAGCTAATTCACGGTTAGGATCAGCCAAAATGCGATCATGTACATCCTTCACAGTCGCCGAACCCAAATCCCAGATAATCTGCAAAATTTCTGCTTCCAAGGGGCCAACAGATAGTTGTTTAGGACGGTAGTCAGGTAAAGGAGCCATAAGCAATTCAAAGTAGATAGAGAATAGGATGTTGGGTATTGGGTATTGGAGAACCAGCGTTGTGGGCAGGTTTCCCGATTGTTACCCAAGTAATGCCGAGTAAAATGCGACTGGAGAAGTTCTAGTCTTCTTTCACATTACCGTTTATAAAAGCTAGGTTCTCGCAATTATTTAAAGATTACCAATTTCCATTCCCCATCTCGCCATTTCCCTATGCATAGAGTATCCTCGCTCTCAACCTCTGCAGTTTTTTACTAAATTTCTCATCTTTTAGATGACATCAACTGGTTAAAATGAAACTCGGCAGTATTAGATCAGGCGTATCTAAGACGTGAAGCTATTTGTTTATCACACCCCGGAATTGACTCCCGCAGATCAAGCCCCAGAATGTGCGATCGCAGTCGATGTATTGCGAGCCACTAGCACTATGGCTACCGTCTTGGCAGCTGGAGGCGAAGCTGTACAAGTCTTCAGCGATTTAGATCAACTCATGGAAGTCAGCGAAAAATGGCCCCCAGAACACCGGCTACGAGCTGGAGAACGTGGTGGCGCGAAAGTAGCTGGCTTTGAATTAGGTAACTCTCCTCTCGATTGCACACCAGAATTGGTGCAGGGGCGGCGCTTGTTTATCAGCACCACCAATGGGACTCGCGCCCTCAAACGGGTACAGCACGCCCCCATCGTCATCGCCGCGGCTTTAATTAACCGAGCTGCTGTGGTGCAATTTCTCCTAGATAAGCAACCAGAAACCGTCTGGATTGTTGGTTCAGGTTGGGAGGGCAGTTTTTCTCTGGAAGATACAGTTTGTGCAGGTGCGATCGCCCACAGCATCGTCCAACAAACTCACTTATCACCAGAAGATATAGCTGGCAATGATGAGGTAATTAGTGCGATCGCGCTCTATTCTCAGTGGCAAAATAATTTGTTGGGGCTGTTACATCAAGCTAGCCACGGCAAACGTTTATTACGCCTGGAATGCCATGAAGATTTAAAGTATTGTTCCCAAACTGATATTTTAAATGTTTTACCCATACAACAAGAACCAGGAGTTCTCAAAGGTTAACTGAAGGATGAAGGATGAAGACGTAGAGTGGTTTGGCGCTCTACCTAGGATGAAGTAAGTACCCAGACAGAATAAATTAAATATATAGCGCTTCCCATTCAGATGCGGTACAAAATTATACGTCCGGTGTAGGGGCACGGCACTGCCGTGCCCCTACGAGTATACGTCACGTGACCGAAAATTGCTATATTGTTCCCTATTCCCTATTCCCTATTCCCTATCCTCTATTCCCCGTTCCCTGTTCATCTAACTAGCAACTCGCCAAATCTTAATTGTATGGTCATCACTACCGCTGACTAGGGTTTTGCCATCTGGACTGAAGCTAACAGACGTCACAGTATTCGTGTGTCCTACTAGGGTAAAAATTTCTTCTTTGCTACTGAGATTCCAGAGTTTAATTGTGCGATCGCGGCTACCACTAACTAAAGTTTTCCCATCTGGACTAAAGCTGACAGATGTGACTGTGTTGGCGTGTCCCATCAGTGTAGAAATTTCTTCACCGCTAGCCAAGTTCCAGAGTTTAATGGTGCGATCGCGGCTAGCGCTGGCTAAAATTTTTCCATCCGGGCTAATTGCCAAACATGTGATAGTTTTAGCATTCTCTAACGTCCGAATTGCATACCCTTTAGCTAAATTCCACACCTTAATAGTTTTATCAAAACTACCACTAGCAAGGGTTTGACCATCGGGACTCACCACAATTGACCGTACCCAAAACTCATGTCCTACTAGTGTCCGAATTATTTGTCCTGTAGATAAATTCCACACTTTGATGGTGTTATCATCACTACCATCGATTATAGTTTTTCCATCTGGGCTGATAGCTAGAGCATGAACTGAGTCAGAATGCCCAATTAAGGTATGGATTGGCTTTCCTGTAGCGAGATTCCAGACTTTAATAGTGTTGTCATCGCTACCACTAACTAAAGTTTTGCCATCCGGGGTGATACTCACCACATTTACCCTCAAAGAGTGGCCATTGAGTGTAGAAATTTCCTCACCTGTAGCCAGATTCCAGAGTTTGATGGTGCGATCGCTATTACTAGCAATCATCTTACCATCGGGACTAATAGCTACAGACAGAATCGAATTTTTACCACCTTTGAGAGTTTTTGCTAAGGAAACATTCCCCAAAGCAATTGTTGCGGACTCACTCAGAACCGCTTCACTATTACTTTGTCGATGATTTGACCGACTCAAGCGAGACGCTAAACTAGCTTGGATATGTTGATATTGCTGATACCAAGCATCACCAAAACCAAATAACAAAATAAATGCAGATACCAAGACTAAACTTTTCAATATATTGAATTTTCTTGGTAAAAATTTTGTCTGATTTGTAGGAACTCTAGTAGCTTTGCTATTAGCTGGTGGTAGCAAAAGCTGTGATTTTGGCGCCAATTCCCTGATAACTTCACTCGTGGTTTGATAACGGTACTGGATATCTTTTTGTAAAAGTTTATCTAAAACATAATCCAATTCAGCATTAATTGGACTCCGCAAATATTGTCGCCAACTTGCTACCCAAGCGTAGCCATGTTCCATCCACAACTGAAACGGAGAAATTCCCGTCAGTAGATGAAAGCAGGTAGCTCCCAAGCCAAACAAATCGCTAGCAGGATAAGCTTTACCATCTCTAATTTGTTCAATAGGAGAATAGCCATGAGAACCAATCGAAGTGCCAATTTTATTATGTACTCTCGATGTAAACTGCTTGGAAGAACCAAAATCAATTAAACTTAATCTTCCGTCAAGATGAGAGCGAATAATATTTTCTGGCTTCAGGTCGCGGTGAATAACGCCGCGCTCATGAATAAATTTAAGTATAGGTAATATATCTAGCAAAATTGCTTGAATATCCCTATCTTTATATACCTTCCGTCGCTGTAACTCCTTGAGTAAATTTTCCCCATTAATAAACTGCTGCACCAAATACATACAGTGGTCTTGTTCAAAGTAAGCTACTAGTGTGGGAATTTGCGGATGTTCACCAAGTTCTTGCAGTCGCTTTGCTTCTTCAGCAAACAACTCCATAGCTTTCTTTTGTGACCAAGTTCCTTGAAATTTTGGGGCTAGTTGTTTAATGACACAGCGTTCATTCAATTTATCAATATCTTGTGATAGATAGGTTCTGCCAAATCCCCCTTCATCTGAAAGCACGCGGATCACACGGAAACGGTTTCTCAGCAGTGGTATCAACGGCGTGCTACAAGTTTGACATAACTTGTTGCTATCAGGATTTAGAGGGTTTGGGCAATCGGGATTTAAGCAGCAGATCATCATCTGACAGGCGCGACTGCATAACAAATTATCCTAAGTTTGCCCCGAAATTTCCCTGAATTTGAGATTAGCTCTCGCGTACTTATGGTAGACAACCCTAGTATTAGGGACTGGGGAATTACTTAATATATTTAGCGTTTGTTGAGCATAATCAGTTTTCTCCAAGAGGAAAACTACGAGGGCTAGTAGATTATTTTCCGATTATATAATGATCTGATTTAAAAAGCTTTTGAAATCGCCGTTTTTTGTCAAGAAAATTTGTGAACTATTAATTGTTTAAATTATACCGATTTCATTGCTCAAATTCATAACTCTTTTGCCATAAACGTTATATGACAGCGACTCTACTGTAATTTATTGAGTGCGGTATTTTTGTAGTTGGTATTATCAAAGCATCCGTGCCTATTCAAAATAGTCAAAATACTGAATAAAATTGTTTTGGCTATTGTTAATAATTGATGATTAATTGTTAATTTGATACTTGAGTTATATAGTTGTGCAAATCTTCTTGTGGCTTAGTTGAGCGGAATTTTGCTTGCCATTCACGAATAGCGATCGCTGTTCTTTTTACAGGTGGGATATAAATCGGCAATTTTTCTCGTTGTGTCTGATTTGGGTTTTTTGGTGGTTGGGTAGTTAAACAGTTATTTAAAGTCGGTATATAACCTTGTAAATTTAATGCTCTCATCACTTCATCAGCAGTCTTAAACCGCTCCTCCAAAGAAACTTTCACCATTTTGCTCAAAATCTGAGCAAACCCCTGACTGACATTCACTTCTTTTTGCCAACATATCTCACCGGTATTCCGGTCATGTTCAAATTCTAAAGGGCCTTTACCAGTCAATAAATAAATAGCTGTTACACCCAGAGCATAAATATCACTAGCATAAACTGGACGCAACGAAAACTGTTCTGGCGGCGCAAATCCCATCGTCCCAATAAAATTAGTAGACACATTTTTATAGCTGGAATTTTCACAAGCTTCGGCTAATTTCTCTTTGACTGCACCGAAATCAATCAACACAAACCGCTGGTCATCTTCACACCGCAACAAATTTTGAGGCTTAATGTCTCGATGAATCACATGATTTTTGTGCAGATATTTTAATACAGGTAATAATTCTTGTAAAAACTGTTTAACTGCGGCTTCACTCTTGCGACCAGTTCGTCTCACCTCCCTAGCCAAAGTGGAACCACGGACATATTCTTGCACTAAATAAAACTCTCCATTGCCCTCAAAGTAGTCTAATAACATGGGAATTTGCGAGTGACTACCGAGTTGACCCAAAGTTTTTGCTTCTTTTTCAAACCGTTCTGATGCTTTTTGTAAGCTTTTGGTGCTACTAGTTTTGGGGCAAAGTTGTTTAATTACACACAATGGCTTTCCTGGCAATAGGGCATTTCTAGCTAGAAAAGTGATGCCAAAACCGCCCCTACCTAGAATTCTGATGATTTCATAGCGATCGCGAAATAGTTCTTTAGAACCACACATTTGACCGAGTTGAGTTTGTTGTGAAACACTTTCATGTAACTTCGTTATTTTCGGTGAAAATCTGTGCATCGGTGAATAACAGCTACTATTTGATGTTATCAATTTAACTGTAAAGTTTTTTGGATGCTAGTAGGATTACTACATCTTTGCAGAAACATAACGTTTATGATTATCCAGTGCAAAATTTAAAATCTAAAATTCAAAAACCTACAGCAAATTAATCCGGATAAATTGCAAGGGAAGAAAGGAAGGGTGAAGGATGAAGTGTCAGACAGGTAAAGCAGCGCGCAGAACAGGGGTTCCACGCTACTTGCTACAACCGACTGATTAAGGAACTTCTATCGGGATCAAAGCGTTTTCTGGCAAATAGTTACGGAAACGCCCTTCATCCGACAACACTAAAATTAGACGTAACGGATAATCTGGTGGTACTTGTAAATCTGCCCAGGGGATCGCTACTTCCAAACAATTATCTAAAGCTACTTGGGCACGACTAAAACGAGGATGCCATTGATAAGTGTCCCCAGCTTCCCGAAACTGAACCGTCTGCGTCAGCAAATTAATTTCTAGATGGTGGTGGAATAGATAATTAGTTGGTGCAGAATCTGGTACTTCGGCAAGGGGAATGGGGCTATTGACCATTGTTTTGTTGGGATAGAACCATAACAAGTTCAATTCTGCCGGCAAATCTCCTCCGACAACAATGCCACTTTTGAAGTCTACGCGTAAATAGAAATTGAGGTGGTCTACCCCATACCAAAGTCGCTGGACAAGGCTACTGTTATGCATAGTTCCCCTCGCTCCACCGATTTCTATGCGTCCGGCTTTATCCCAATCTTGCTCATCTCCTTTACCATCAATCACAGGATGAATAAAGCCTTCTGGTCGATGGTCTGTCCTGGCGGCGTGGGCTTCTACTGGTTGTCGTAGGTATGAAGGAATCGGTTCATTTAAGGCTTTATAAATTCCATACAAATGTTCACGGAATAACTGGTCAAAGATGGCATCTTGATTGGAAGAATGACCTTCGCCAAACCACCAGAACCAGTCAGAACCTTCGGCTGCGTACAAGGCTTCCCAAGCTTCGGGATTAGTTTCTTCGGTGGCTTCAGGATGATTTGCGAGAGTGACTCTGGCTTGGGTGAGGTAATCCCAAGCGCGATTTTTGGCGGGATCACCAATCCAGGTGGTGAAGCTACCGTCTACCCAGGAACCGCTGTGTAGTTGTCCGCCTGGGATGGTGGCTGTGGGGGGAAATTGTTCCAGAAATTCGGAGACGGTAACAAGTTTGAGATGGGGTTCTAATTCCAGGGTTTGATATAAAGCTTCTAGGAAGGGTTTACCATCTTGGGGATAAAATTCCCAGCAATTTTCCCCGTCTAGGGCGATGGTGACTAGCCAAGGTTTTTCATTTTGGCTGTCTCTTTGCATTTTAGCGATCGCTTGTAGGTGTCCTACTAAATCTGCGGCTGCTTTTTTCGCTGGCATTGCCCCATAGGTAAAGCCAATCAAATCTGATAATCTGTGGTCACGAAACACAATTGACACATCACCTGCTGGGGTTTGCAAGCGGTATGGTTGATAAAGTAGTTCTGGTTGCTGGACATTCCCTGCCCCATCCCGATGAAAGAAGTGTTGCAGTGTCCATCCCAAAACGGCTTCATCTGAGCAAATCCACTTAAAGCCTTGCTTGATAATATACGGCAATATTTCCGGACTTACTGACTGCTCTGAAGGCCACAAGCCCCGTGGTTCTTGTCCAAATCTATCTGTATATAAATCCCAGGCTTTTTGTAAGTGGCGGGGAATATCTTCTGCCCATTGGAAACGGTATCCAGGCAATGTCATATTCGGCACAGCTACCCGCCCAGAACTAGTATCAGCCAACAAGGGCAAAATCGGGTGAGTGTATGGTGTAGTTGTCACCTCCAACTGTCCTGCGGCTTGCATTTTCCGGTGTTGGGGGATGATGCGGCTGATAATTTCTCGTTGTTTAGAATAAATGCGCTGGCGATCGCTTAAAGTAAAATTGCGACCCTGTTTTAACCAAGTGGCAATTTCGGGATCATCCCAAAACAGGGGATCAATCCACGCCAAATTGTGCCAAGCCAACAAATCACCATAATCTTGTAATTCCCAGTTGGCTAAACACCAAGTTTGTCCTTGTTCTTGTCGTTGGTTATATAACTCAGCATAGCGGGGATGGGGATCAATTAAAGTGTGGTGATTAGCATCAAAAAAGTGCTGAATGATAAATTCCCGCTGTTGTTGATTGAGTTGTTCAACAGGCGTCAAACTAGCTGTGAGATAAGGGTCAAAAGCTGTACCAGCAATATAATCTTCTAGCTGTAATATCAAAGAGGGTACCAAATTCACCGTTTGATGTAACTTGGGATACCGCTCTAAAATTAACACCAAATCCAAATAATCTTTAGTGCCATGCAACCTTACCCACGGCAAACGATACTGCTGACTAGTAGCCAGTGAAGCACCGCTGTCAGGAGATTTGTACAGCGGCTGATGTTGATGCCAGATAAAAGCGACATGGAGAGGGTGAGACATAGGGAATAGTGAGGATAATGGTATTTATTGATCAATTATCAATGATCGCAATTGAGTATTCATAGCTTCATTAAGTACTATCCAAGGTACAAAAGCACAAAACAATTAAACACCCAACTCCTAGCCCCTAGCCTCTAGTCCCTCACCCTTATATCACTTGTTCAACTTCTGCAATTTCGGGAATCATTTCTCTGAGGCGGCGTTCGATACCCATTCTCAAAGTCATTGTCGAACTGGGACAAGAGCCACAAGCACCTTGTAGTCTCAGTTTGACTACAGGCCCATCTAGTTCTACAACTTCTACATTACCACCATCAGATATCAGATAAGGGCGCATTTCATCCAACACTGTTTCGACGTTTTCGATTGTCAGTTCCATAGTTTTAGACCCGGTAAATTAACAAATGGTATGGAGAATGGAATTGCGGAGCCACTCGGTTGCTTTGATTGCCAAAGTTGTCAGAGGTGGCGTTATTGGGTATGAGTATTTTATCTATCTCTTTTACCCTCCCCTTGCATCTTTTTCCTGAGCAATTCCCGATTTCCCATTTCCCTAAATTTTATTTTCTAGCTTTGTCACCACGATCCTAGACCGAATTGCAGCTAGTTTGTTGTTTGTCACTTGTCATTTGTCATTTGTCGCTGGTTATTGGTATTTTTCGCCCTACGTCCGAGGCCCCAAAAGCCTAATATTAGAGTATCGGAATTCAGTGGTAGCGCGATCGCTATTTTGATACTCGTGTACAACCTGTTTAGTCATTAAATAATAATCACCAAATTTCTCGTAGGTATCTTCAAATTTCAGCACGCTGGTGACTTCATCGGTTTTAGAGTTGCGGAATGTAGCATCGTAGCGACTGGGAATGTAACCAGCGCCTGTATCAAAGTTTTCATGGGTATCAATGACAAAAGCATTGCGAGCGATCGCTCGTCTTACCTGAGAAATTTTTCCCTCTCGGATTTTATAATAAGAATCTACGGTGTCGCTTTTAACTAAAATTTCCACCGCACCAGTTGCATCTGTTTCGCCTAAAATAAACTCGCACTTACCGTGAGACTGCTCAAAACTGGAATGTTGGCGATGAATTACTACATCTTGTAATTGAATATAAATACCTTCTTGAATCTGTTCATCTGCAATTCCTGTTACTTTTATACTCAAGTCACAGTTAATGATAATCTCACCAGTGTAAACTTCCTCACCTTGGATTAGTTGCACATCTGCAGTGTAACCAGGAAAGTTTGCGTCCCAAGTGTAACGACCTTCATAAGCGGTTTGGAAGAAAACGCTTGCTTTTGTTGGCTGTGTCATGGCACCACTTTGACTTCACTTTTATTCACTGTATCGCTCTATTGGTAATATCAAGACATTATGCCTAGCGATCGCCGTCAATTTCTGACTACATTAGGATTAGCTACCCTCGCCACCCAAGTTTATCTTCCCACTGCCCAAGGTGAGCGATCGCCACACACAATCTCGAAACCATCCCGGTTGTACAAAGGTGATACTATCGGTTTGATTGCGCCTGCAGCGATCGTCACATTGGAAGATATTACTATCGCCCAGGCGCTCTTTGCAGATTTAGGACTAAAAGTCAAGCTAGGCGCACATATTTTAGACCGCTACGGTTATCTAGCAGGTAAAGATATCGACCGCGCCCAAGATATCAACACCATGTTTACTGATAAAACGGTAAAAGCCATTATTGCCATGCGTGGTGGTTGGGGCTGTAACCGCATCTTACCATTACTAGACTACGCCAGTATCCGCGCCCATCCCAAAATATTCATCGGCTACAGTGATATTACTTCTTTACTATTAGCAATCAACGCCCGCAGTCGCTTGATTACTTTTCACGGCCCAGTAGCTACCTCCACCTGGAATCAATTCACACTCAATTATTTCCAACGTCTCTTGTTTCAAGGAGAGGCGATAAAAATGCAAAATCTCGCCGATGGTGAAACACGAATAGAAGTAATTACACCAGGAAAAGCTAGAGGAAAACTGATAGGAGGTAACTTATCAGTTCTATCAGCAATGGTCGGTTCACCTTACCTTCCTTCATGGAACAATAGCATTTTATTTCTAGAAGAAATTAGCGAAGATGTTTACCGCGTAGACCGGATGTTGACACAATTAAAAAATGCGGGAATCTTAAATCAAATCACTGGCTTAATTTTTGGTCAATGTACCAATTGTTCACCAGGAGATGAACCAAACTTTACGCTCAAACAAATCTTGGAACAGCATCTAATTCCTCTGAAAATTCCCGCGTGGTACGGTTCCATGATTGGTCATATTAAAGATAAATTTACTGTTCCTGTAGGTGCAGAAGTGGAAATCGACGCCCAATCCGGGACAATCCAAATGTTAGCTTCAGCCACAATTTAAATTTAGTGGCACTTAATACTTAAAATTGAGGAGGTGCAATCCTCCCACAAAACTTACCATGCGTCGAGATTCAATATTTTATAAATTATTTCAACAATCGCCAACTTTGTTATTTGAACTATTGACAAACCCGCCTAAAAATGCAGATGACTACAGATTTGATTCGGTAGCTGTTAAAGAACCAAAATTTGAAATTGATGGAGTGTTCTTACCCCCAGAAACCGAAAATCCGGGGGTTGTATATTTTTGTGAGGTGCAATTTCAGAAGGATGAAAGACTCTACGAACGGGTGTTTGCGGAATCCTACTTATATTTCTACCGTAATCGAGATAGATTTAGTAACTTGCACATAGTGATCATTTATCCGTCTCGCAGTCTCGAACAGAGTGAGATTTTGCCATATTTAAGTCAACTAAACAGTCCACAGATAAATCGCATATATTTAGATGAGTTGGGAGATATTCGCTCCTTACCTGTGTGGGTGGCGCTGATGGTGTTAACGACGTTAGATGATCAGCAAGCTACCGTACAAGCTAGATACTTGCTAGCTAGAAGTGAACAAGAATCAGCATCATCCAACCGCGCCATAATAGAACTACTGACCACAATCATGGTGTACAAATTTGAAGACAAAAGCCAACGGGAGGTAGAACAAATGTTAGGTATTACACTCCAACAAACGCGGGTTTATAGAGAAATTAAGCAAGAAGGACGTGAGGAAGGACGTGAGGAAGGACGTGAGGAAGGACGTGAGGAAGGACGTGAGGTGGAAGCACGATCGCTCATTTTGCGTCAATTAACTCGACGGGTAGGAGAATTACCGCAACAGGTGCGATCGCGTGTCGAATCCCTCTCGCTGGAACAGTTGGAAAATCTGGGGGAAGCGTTGCTTGATTTTACCAGTATGGCTGATTTGGATGCTTGGTTGGCAGCGATGCTCCCAGAGGGAACTGGACAAAGTGGGATGTAAAGCCAATATCCAAGTTTAAATTTAGATTACTTTTTCCCAGATGAGGGTTGCGGCTGGGGTGATTGGGCGATTTGCTGCATTAACTGTTCAATTTTCTTGATTTGTTCAGTGTTTCCTTGGACAGTGTATACACTATGAGCGCGTTTTAATGCTACGTTAGCCTGTCTGATATCCCCTTGATTATATAGAGTTACTCCCAAGTTATAGTAAGCAGAAGCATCTTGAGGATTTTGACGAATAGCTTGATGGTAAATAGAAATGGCCTCAGATACTTGACCTTGAATTGCCATTAGACTTCCCAAATTATTGTAAGCGGTGATATTTTTGGGATCTCGTTGTAAAACTTGCTGATAGTTAGCCATCGCTGCGGATATTTGACCTTGATTCTGTTGGGCGATCGCTAAGTTAAAATAAGCATTAGCATTGCTACTATCCAAATTAATCGCTTGTTGATAAGCTGCGATCGCATCCTCCAATTTTCCCTGTTCAAACAGTGCCAAACCTAAATTATAATGGACAGCCGCTACTGTGGGATTAATTAACAAGCTCCGACGATAAGCAGTAATCGCCGTTTCCCTTTGACCTTGGCGATGCAAAGCCAACCCCAAATTATAATAAGCCTCGCCAAAGTCGGGATTAATCCGCACAGCCTCTGCATACTCCTGCACCGCCGCATCCACGCGGTTTTGTTGTAGTAAAATATTACCTAAATAATTTCTCGCCATCCCTAAATTAGGATCTCGCTGCAAAGCTGCGCGGAAAGCTGATTCAGCACCCTCCCAATCTTGGCGATTCCAGCGCGTCACCCCCTGCTGATAAAAACTAGCCGCTTCTAAATCTTGAGAAATCGGATTTTGTGCTAACAATTTGCTTGTGGAAGTATTCAGCATCATTGGTGTCATCAAGACCACAAGTGTAGACGAGCAAAATAGCGCCGTCTTGGCGATTAAGTGTAAACACTGTTGTAAATGGTATTTGTTAGACATAAATCGCAATTTTGTGATGTTAGTTAAATCCTCATAAGTCAGAGTACCCACCCCAACATGAAAAATTTAAAAATCAGCAAAAAGGAAATAACCAATTACAAAAAAGGGAACAGGGAATAGGGAACAGGGAACAGATAAGAAACTAAAGTTGCAGAGTTTAAAGCCCAGTCAAAAAAAAAGATGTTTTTTGAGATGCGTAGCACGAAAAAAAACAGTGCGGAGCCGGAGCCGCTCCGCCAAGGCGTCATTATTTCAATCTCATGTTTTTAAACATGAGTTTTTCCTGTTAAGAGTTGCCCGTTAAGAGTTCCCTCTGAAATTGGCAATTCCACTGCTTCTGGTAAAATCAGCATCGCGTCACCGAAAGAATAGAAACGATATTGCGCGGCGATCGCTTGTTGGTATATATTTAACAGTCGCTGTCTACCAATAAAAGCGCTCACCAGCATCAATAAACTAGAACGCGGTAAATGAAAATTAGTAATTAATCCTTGCACCACCCGCACTTGGTAGCCTGGATAAATAAACAAGTTTGTCTTACCACAAAATGGTTGCAATTCTCCAGATTGCGCCGCTCCTTCTAAAGCCCGTACTACCGTCGTTCCCACCGCAATCACTCGCCCACCAGCAGCTTTCGTCGCCCGGATTTGTTCCACAGTCTCCACGGGTACTTCCATCCATTCTTCATGCATTTGGTGGGTGGTGACATCTTCCACTTCCACAGGGCGAAAAGTCCCCACACCTACATGTAGCGTCACAAAAGCTTGATTTATATGGCGATCGCGCAATTTGTCCAGCAATTCTGGGGTAAAATGTAGCCCAGCAGTAGGAGCAGCGATCGCTCCTGGATGTTGAGCATAAACCGTTTGATATTGCTCATCATCGGCCGCAGACGCATTGATATAAGGCGGTAAAGGAATTTCTCCATACACCTGTAGTAATTGCACTAAAGACATCCCCTCTGGGACATCAAATTGCAGCAACCGCCCTCCCGTCGCCTGATCTGTCTCCAAAACTGTAGCTGACAGCAAAGGAATGGGGGCTAAGGAAGAACTCACCCCCTCGTCTCCCCTCGCATCAAAAATTATCTTCGCCCCTCCCTTAAATCGTTTTCCCGGCTTGACTAAGGCTAACCAACAGTTATGCTGTCGTTCTTCCAATAGCAGCACCTCAATCTCCGCACCCGTGGATTTACGACCATAGAGCCTTGCTGCCATAACCTTAGTATTATTCATCACCAGTAAATCTCCTGGTTGTAGGAGTTCTGGTAAATCACAAAAAATATGATTTAAAGGTGCTTTTTTATTGACAGTGCTACGAGAATTTACTACCATGAGGCGAGAACTATCCCTAGGGAATGCGGGATTTTGTGCAATCAATTCTGTTGGTAGTTCATACTCATAAGCACTTAATGTTTTGTCGAGTTCATCGCCTTTGCTACTCAATCGAGGAATGAGATTCAATTCATCTGGTGTTATTTGTTGCTCCATTTTGATAGACAGGGCTAAGGGCTAGAGGTGAGGAAAGAAATATGTTTTTCCGTATCTTTGCCAATGTAAGACATATTCGGCGATCGCTACTCAATTGAATTATTGGACTATGAGATTGGTACTATCAAGTAACACGGAAGTACTTATATGAAAATTGGGTAAACCTCCCCATCTAAAAACGGGGGCTTTTACCCTACCGGGAACCCCTATTTATTGACGAATATAGAAATGTAGGATTGGCTTTGATCCCAAGCACCATCATGGAATATTTGTATTACCTGGCAAATGCCAGTTTAACTCTGAGGGTCGTTCAACACCTGCACACCAGACCCCAGATGCCCGTTGCGTTCCTTACCGTAATTCATCAGATAGATGGTTGGGTGGTTAGGATCAAACTCAAAGAGCAAGTTTCGCCCCAGGTTGATGGCGACTTCCGGGCTTTTCTCAATGAATTAGGAATCAGCCATGAACCGCCAATGCGGGTGCAAATGGCACTTTGGAGTTTGGAAGCGGGACAGTGCCCAGTGGATGTGATGCGTCGCTATCAAGTAGCGATCGTTTCTCATGGTAGCCCAGAAAGAGAAGAAATTGAAGCATTTAGACAACAGTTTGTCAGAGGTTTGGGCTATTGTCCAGAAACTCTGGCTTGAGTAGTTTAGTTGGCAATGCTACGACAAGATTTTCGCTAATTATGCAAGCAATTGCTCATGGGATCGTCTCATGGGCAATTATGCATTATATGTGACAGAATCGAAAGCGTCGGCAATATATTCTCGCAGTTCCAGTTGGTAAGTAGCCACCAAAGAACTGGCTAAGACTTTTTCAGGAACCATCACAGTAGAATTATCTGTGATTTGGCGACAACAAACAATCGCCACGTCAAATCGACAGGGATAATCTGCTTTTTGAGGGTACTCAGCTAAAAATATCTCCGCAGTGCGCCAAAGTTTAGTTTGCTTTTTTGGTGTGATGGCGTTTCTCCCTCCTCCATCCCAACTCCCCGGACTACGGGTTTTGACTTCCACAAATATCAAGGTAGAGTGATTTTTTGTCTGTGAGTCTCCAGCATATTCAGCAATAATATCAATTTCTCCCCAACGGCAAGCAAACCGCCGATGGAGAATTACCCAACCTGTGGACTGTAGCCATTGTGATACTAGGTCTTCACCTAATTGACCAATATCGAGATAATGAGATGGAGGAGAATTCGCCATTGGCTAAGAAAATCTTATGAGTCTTAAATTAAACCACACTGTTTGGGGAATTATACTTAGTGTGTTGCTTTGGGGAGTAATGAGCATCACAGATGTTGTCCGTGGTACTAACACAGCTTTCGCCCTTGAATATAACAAAGAAATTTTGATTGAGGCTGATTTCTCAGGTCGTGATTTAACAGACTCTAGCTTTACTAAAGCTAACCTGCGTCAGAGCAATTTCAGTCACTCTAACTTGCGCGGTGTCAGTTTTTTTGCAGCTAATCTAGAATCAGCCAACTTAGAGGGTGCAGATATCTCTAACGCTACCTTAGATTCCGCTCGCTTCATCAATGCAAATTTGACCAACGCGGTATTAGAGGGCGCATTCGCTGCCAATGCGAAATTCGACGGCGCTATCATTGATGGAGCAGATTTTACAGATGTGTTGTTGCGTTCTGATGAGCAAAAAAAATTGTGCAAGGCTGCGAAAGGAACCAATCCCACCACAGGGAGAGATACCCGCGAAACGTTGTTTTGTTTTTGAATAAGTGACCATGGGGAAGCCACTGCGGTTAATCCCCACCTGTATTAACTATGAAAGTTCAGGTGTAATGCCAAGTCTCTGTCATACTCGGTGGTGGTTTCGATTAATTCAGCTTGGTATCCCAGTTCTTTACGGGCTTTAAAAAATGCTTCTTCCATACCTTGTGTATAGGGAAGCAATATGGATTTGTGTTCTAGTTGTACACGACTGACGATTTCATCTACCAATAAGCATTTCCATCGTTCCGTCATTTCCCAAGCTACACCGACTGTAGGCATGACCATAACGCATAAAGGTACTAATTCTCGTTCTATTGGTCTGAGACTTCCTTCTAGGACGCAAAGCCAGAGGTAAGCTTGAAACATATTTAAGTCGCGCAAACAAGAATGTCCCACATCTGGATTGCTGAGAGAGCCTTTAGTGCTGCGGTGATTGGGAAATAATTCAATTAGTTGACAGTAAACAGTAGCGCCAATATCAGAAGCTAGGGGTAACAGATGGGTGACTAGAGCTAAGGCTGGGGAACTCAGGTGATGCTCGGTCGCAGCAGCGATGACTCTTTGCCAAGGGATTGATATTTGTTCTTCCACAAACTTGAAGTAGGGACAAAGTAGGATTTTCTCGACTGCATTCAGCTGACTAATCAGTAGCTTGTTGGTGAAGTTGAATAAGCTGCTGAGAAAACCTAACACCCGCCTATCCTTGGCGATGGCGTGTTGCTCTTGATATCTCAGCAAGATATGCTCTAGTTCTTCTGCTAATATTTCTATGTCTGGGATGGCGGATAGAATCAGAGAAGACTGCTCACAAATACCCCGCGCCGCAATTGGTTTGACAATGGGGGTGACTATCAGACCAGACTGTTGTTGATAAACATCTAATAACTTTTGATATACTTGGTACGCAAACTGAGCAATCTGCTGTGCCTGATGGAAATCAAGAATCTGGGGGATATATTCATGGACAGATTTCGCTTGGTGATTTGCTTGGTTAAATGTGCGTTCTAATAAATTTTTTAATAACTTAGCTGTGGTTAAAGCTCTTGCTTCTGGTAAGGCGACTCTCACCAATTCACCGTAAAATTTCGGATTCTGGGATAAAGATGATACGTCAACTTTATAACGCTCTGCCCAAAGCTTAACTAGGTGCTCAGATGAGGAAGTTTTAGAACTATGGGCCTTGGCGGGGAATAACATAGATTTAGTTGACTATGATTAACATACGTAAACTTTATCTTAAGAGTAGTAACACGAATAAGTGCGTAAATAAAATATACAATAAGCAAATATAAAGATACTGTGTAGCTAAATGCGATCGCTAAAAGTCATTAGACTTCTTGCAGAAGTCGGGAACAGGGAACTCTTAACAGGGAACAGGGAGCAGAAAAGGTACTTTTGCAAGAGGTTTATTAATCATGAAACGGGGCGTGGGGAATTAGGTATGGAGAAGGAATTTTCTCTCATCCCTAACCCATAGCCCCTAACCATTGTTTAAGCTTCGTCTAAAGCCGCAATACCGGGTAATACTTTACCTTCGAGTAACTCCAAGCTAGCGCCACCACCGGTGGAAATGTGGCTCATTTGATCGGCTAAACCGACTTTTTCTACAGCGGCTACCGAGTCACCACCACCGATAATTGTGGTTGTGCCGGTTTTACCGATTTCTGCTAAAGTATGAGCGATCGCCTCTGTGCCTACGGCAAATTTATCAAATTCAAATACACCCATCGGCCCGTTCCAAATCACGGTTTTGGTATCTGCTAAAGCTTCTTGGAAGACTTTCACAGAATCAGGGCCAATATCCAAACCCATCCCATCATCGGGGATATTTTCGATGCTGACGGTGGTTGCATTGGCGTCAGGGGCGAATTTATCTGCAGAAACGATGTCAGTAGGAAGCAATAAAGCCACACCGCGTTCTTTAGCTTTCGCTTCCAAAGTTTTCGCCAGTTCTAGCTTGTCTTCTTCCACCAAAGATTTACCAACACTCAAACCACGGGCTTTGTAGAAGGTAAAAATCATCCCCCCACCGATGATGAGTTTGTCGCATTTTTCTAACAAGGTTTCAATCACACCAATCTTACTAGAAACCTTAGAACCACCGATAATTGCTGCCAATGGACGTTGGGGATTTTCGATGGCGCTTTGCAGATATTGCAATTCCTTCTCTACCAAATATCCAGCCACGGAAGGAGTGAGGAATTTAGTTACACCCTCAGTAGAAGCATGGGCACGGTGGGCAGTACCAAAGGCATCATTAACATAAAAATCAGCATTAGCTGCCAATTTTTGGGCGAATTCTGGATCATTTTTTTCCTCTTCTTTATAGAAGCGGACATTTTCCAGCAATAGCACTTGCCCGTTTGCTAATTCTCCTACCTTAGCAGCCACTTCATCGCCAATAGAATCATCAGTCTTGATGACTTCTTGTCCTAGCAACTCAGAGAGGCGCTGGGCCACGGGAGTCAGGCGCAATTTTTCATCTACACCTTTGGGACGCCCAAAATGGCTGACGAGAATTACCTTAGCTCCTTTCTGCGTCAAGTCTTGGATGGTTGGGAGAGCAGCGCGGATGCGAGTATCGTCTGTGATCTTGCCTTGATCATCAACAGGTACGTTAAAATCAACCCGTACTAAAGCGCGTTTACCAGATACATCAGCCGCAGATAAACTGAATAAAGTTTTTTTAGACACTACCAGATCCTCCTGATTGCCTTTTTGTTATTGTTTTGAAAGTAGTCCATCCAGATTTTACCGGAGTCAGGGGTGCGGAGGTGAGAGATGTTTAAAACAGTACTATTTCCAATTGATCAAAGTCGGGAAGCGCGGGAAGCGGCTGATGTAGTGACGAATGTGGTGCAAAAGTATGGTAGTCGGTTGGTGCTGTTGTCTGTGGTGGAGGAACCAACTGCAGACGCGCCTAGTACCGATCCGATGTTGTCGCCTGAAGTAGTTGCTAAATTGTTGGAAAATGCTCAATCTTTGTTTTCTCAGCAAGGAATACAGGCCGAAGTGCTGGAAAGACAAGGTAAGCCAGCGTTTACTATCTGTGATGTTGCTGATGAAATTGAGGCAGATTTAATCATTATGGGCTGTCGGGGTTTAGGTTTGACTGAAGATGGAGCAACTGATAGTGTGACTACCCGTGTGATTAATCTTTCTCCTTGTCCGGTGTTGATTGTGCCGTAATTAAGGGACAGGGGATTGGGCGTGGGGAGGTGGGGAGATGGGGAGGTGGGGAGTGTGGGGAGTGTGGGGAGGTGGGGAGGTAGGGATTGTCAGAAATATTTTCAATGAAAGTATAGGAATCATATTTGATTGCGTGAAAAAAACTCAGTACACTTTTATTCCCTGTTCCCTGTTTCCTGTTCTCTATTCCCTATTCCCTTTTACCTGTTTTTAACGCTGGTCTAAGTTATCTGTATGGAACTAATTCACCTGATTGGGTGTATGCGATTTTAGCAACTGGAATATACCCTAAATATAGAGGCTATTTGAATTTTATTGGTGGTTATTCTATCAATAGAAAATTATCTCCATTTGAAAGATGAATTCAGGAAATCCGGACACTTAAGTCTATTTGCTATTGAACATCTGTCGGCAAAAGTGAGGTGTGACGGAAACCGACATCGCCTACTTTTCGCGACATCCCAAATGGTATTACTTATCTGGCGATGACCAGATGTAACCAGATATTTAGTTGCTTGTGTATTTAAGGGTTAAAGAGTGGATGAAACTGTGGAGTCACTGTATACATTAGATTGTCAACCAGAGGTGGTGACGCTGCTCTCGAAAATTGCTGCTAATTTACCGGGGATGATTTTTCAGTTTCTCCAACGGTCTGATGGTTCTCAGTTTCTGCTTTATGTTAGTTCTGGTTGTCGGGAGTTGTATGAATTGCAGCCAGAGGCGATTAAGGCAGATTTCCGGGTGTTACATCAAATGGTACATCCTGAGGATGTGTCGGCTTTAGCGGCGTCTGTAGCAATGGCGACGAAGAATCTGACACCTTGGCGCTGGGAAGGTCGAATTATTACACCCAGTGGTCAAATGAAATGGATTCAAGGTGCTTCTCAATTGGAACGACAAGCTAATGGTGATTTGCTTTGGGAGGGCTTGGTGATGGATATCACAGACCGCAAACAAGTAGAAGCAAAATTGCGAACCAGTGAAAGGCGCTACAAGGCGATTTTGGATGCGATCCCCGATTCGATGTTTCGGATTAACCGCGATGGGAATTATTTGGATTTGAAGGATGATTGCAAGAATGTGGGGCTGGCTAGGGAAGAGATTATTGGCAAGAATATGCGGGATTTACTACCCGATGATGTAGCAATTATTGGTCAAGAGGCGATCGCTAAAACTTTAAGTTCTCAAGATTTACAGGTTTGTGAATATCAGTTACCTTCGCCTCTGGGAATGCGAGATTATGAGGCGCGGTTGGTAGTTAGCGGCACTGATGAGGTGTTAGCTATTGTCCGGGATATTACGGAACGCAAACAAGCGGAGGCGAATCTGCAAAGTTTGGCAAAAAAGTTTTCTAAAGCTTTTCGCTGCAGTCCGAATGCAATTACAATTAGCACTCTCGGCGAAGGACGCTATGTGGAAGTTAACGACAGCTTTGTGAGACTTTCTGGTTATGAGCGGGAGGAAGCAATTGGTAGGACGGCTTTTGAGTTGAATACTTGGGTAAATCGCCGCGATCGCCTAAATTTATTACAAGAGTTACAAGCTAAGGGATTTGTACGGAACTGGGAAGTAGAATTCCGCACTAAGTTCGGTGTGAAGATTACAGGGTTATTGTCGGCGGAAGTGATTGATTTAGATGGTGTTCCCTGTATTTTGGCAGTTACTAATGATATTACAGAACGGAAGCAGGTAGAAGCGCAATTACGGCTGTCGGCGCAGCGCGATCGGTTGTTGACGGAAACTCTCGCGCGCATTCGTTCTTCTTTGAATTTAGACCAAGTGTTGCAGACTACTGTCTCGGAGGTGAGGCAATTTTTACAAGCAGACCGGGTGTTTATTGGTTTAAATCATGTCCAGGGTGGTGATACAGCCATTGCTGAATCTGTAGATCCTCGGTATCCGTCTGTTCTGGTTTGGACAACTGATGATGAAACTTATTTGCAAGAATTCAAACGGTTATTAACTAGCGATCGCATCCGCTTAGTTACCGATATCAGCAAAATCACCGCTTCTGACAAATTAAAAGCACATTATCAGCAATTCCACATCCAAGCAACTTTGGCTGTACCAATTATGCTCGGTGATGAATTATATGGGGCGCTAATTGCTAACCAATGTTCCGGGCCTCGCCATTGGCAAAGTAGCGAAATTGACCTGCTACAGCAGATGTCAGCACAATTAGCGATCGCTATTCAACAAAGCTTTATTTATCAAGAACTTGCCCAACTTAACGCGAATTTAGAGCAGCAGGTAGAGGAAAGGACTGCACAGCTACAACAAAAAATGCAAGAAATCGGCGAACTGCAACGGGTAAAAGATGTAGTATTACATACTGTCGCCCACGATTTGCGGACTGCAGTGATGGGTAATTTAATTGTCCTCAAAAATTTGCTGAACACTGAGGGGTTAGAGCCGGAAAATACTGGAATCCCTGTCTCCCGTTCCGTAATTGAGCGGATGATTCAAGGAAATGACCGCCAATTGGGAATGATTGATTCTTTATTGGAAATGCATTGCTGCGAAGGTAAGGGAATTGTCCTCAGACGGGAGTTTGTCTCTTTAAATACATTTCTAGAGTCAATGCTGCAGGAATTACAGCCGTTGCTGCAGCAGAATCAAGCAAATTTGAAGAATTTATTACCACAAAATTTGCCGTTAGTACTAGCAGATTCCACAGGCTTAAAGAAAGTTTTGATAAATTTATTTACCTATAGATGGCAACACAACCCCCCAGGATTAAACTTTACCCTGAAAGCCAAGGTTGCAGATGGGATGATCCGCCTGCAAATTCAAGATGACGGTGCGGTGATGAGTAAACTGGAGTGCGATCGCTTATTCAATCTTTACATACCCGATCCTCAAGGCCCTTGTCTCACAGGTATGGCTTTAAAAATGTATCTGAGTCGCCAAATTATGCAAGCACACGGTGGTGAAATAGGTGTCACTAGTCACCGACAGCGGGGGTTAACTTTTTGGTTCAGTTTACCAACGATACCAAATGAGGGGGAAGGGAGAATGACAAATAACACATAACAAATAACTAATCCCAAATTCCTCGTCCAGATGGAGACGGGGAACTTTAACATAAAAATGTCAAGCCGGTATGGGCAACATTGGTAGTACACGAATGGCTAGTTTATTGAGAATAATCCAAAAGTGGTGGAGAAGGGTATCAGTAGCAGTATTCTCAGAGCCAATGACTGCAATTGACCAGGATCAGGAGTGGCTAGCTAATAGAAATCGCTTTTTATGGCAGAGGTTATATCTGTGGTTATGGTTAGCGTCGATTTGTTTGCTAACCTTTACTCTAAGAGACATTTATGACATTTTTTTTCCCCTCCAAGAGTTCAAAAAACTGCCAGAACCGTTGAGGATTCATGGATTATTTATTAACGTTGCCATGTTCATCAGTTTACTGGTGTACTTCGCGCTCCGGAAAACTAAATTTGGTTATCGTCATCCAGGGCTATTATTTTTAGGTTCATCTTGGTCATTGAGTTTATCATCACAATTGTTTGCGACACTCAAGGGTTTTGCACTACCTGATACTTTGGGTTGGTCGCTATTGTTTTTTAGCCAAGCGACATTTATTCCTGTTTGCTGGCCGCTGCATTTGATATCTCAAGCGGGTGTACTATTTTATTATTTTGCGGTGAATACAGCTTTGGGATTACAAACACCGTTGCCTGACCATCCGGAAATTTATAATGCCACTTTTATTTTGTATGTTTTTTGGTTATGTGCTATTTGCGACATTGGCATTTTCTTGTATGATCGCCTGCAGTGTTCTGAGTTTTACGCGCGGCGGGAACTTGAATCGGCTTACCACAAGCTAGAAATTACAGAGGCTAAATATCGTAGTATCTTTGAAAACGCGGTGGAAGGTATCTTCCAAAGCAGTGTTGATGGGCGATATATTACCGCAAATCCCGCACTGGCTCGTATTTATGGATACTCGCGACCAGAGGAAGTGACAGCCAACTTTACGGATATTGAACATCAATTGTATGTTGATTCTGGTCGCAGAGCAGAGTTTGTCCGCTTGATTGAACAGCAGGGAAAAGTCTCAGAATTTGAATCGCAAATTTATCGCCGGGATGGAAGTGTTGTCTGGATTTCGGAGAAAGCTTATGCTGTGCGCGATGAACAGGGAAAATTACTTTATTATGAGGGGTTGATCGAAGATATCACGCAACGCAAACAAGCGCAGGAAGCACTCAGGGTCTTTTTCCATGCAGTTTCTCATGATTTGCGGAATCCCGTGTTGGGGACTTTAATCGTGTTGAGAAATTTACTTAATAATCAAGAATTGGGTTCAGCGTCGATTTTGGTGTCTCGAAGAATTTTAGAGCGGATGGTGCAAAGTAGCGATCGCCAACTCAATTTAATTAATTCTTTGATGGAAGCGCACATCAGCGAAGTGCAGGGCGTAGTTTTGCAGCGGCAACCCCTACAATTATATACAGTAGTGGCAGATGCGATCGCTGATTTAGAGCCGATGTTACTCGGCAATCAAGCCATCTTGACAAATTTAGTTACCGCAGATTTACCTTTGGTGAATGGTGATGCTACTCAACTGTGGCGAGTCTTCTCAAATCTGATTGTCAATGCCATCAAACATAACCCCCCAGGATTATCGTTGACAATTGACGCCACCGTCACCGGCGACAAGATATATTGTACCGTCAGTGATAACGGTGTAGGTATTAGTCAACAACAAAGCGATCGCCTTTTTGACCTTTACTACCAAAGTAGCCATCATCGCCACACCCTCAGTTTAGGATTGGGCTTGTATCTATGCAAACGCATCATTGACGCCCACGGTGGCGAAATCGGCGTCAAAACTGCATTGACTGCAGGCGCGACTTTTTGGTTTACATTACCGATTAATTGAGATGGGGAGGTGGGGGGATGGGGGGATGGGGTGATGGGGAGTGTGGGGGGTGTGGGAAGTGTGGGGGGTGTGGGAAGTTTTGAGTTCTGAAATTCAAGTTTCAGGTTCAAAGGCTCGTGCTTGAGGCTTAAAGGCTGACGCTTGAGGTTCAAAGGCTCAAACTTGAGGCTTAAAGGCTGACGCTTGAGGTTCAGAGGCTGAAACTTGAGGTTCAAAGGCTCGCGCTTGAGGCTTAAAGGCTCGCGCTTGAGGTTCAAAGGCTGACGCTTGAGGCTTAAAGGCTCGTGCTTGAGGTTCAAAGGCTGACGCTTGAGGTTCAAAGGCTCGCGCTTGAGGTTCAAAGGCTGACGCTTGAGGTTCAGAGGCTGACGCTTGAGGTTCAAAGGCTGACGCTTGAGGTTCAAAGGCTGACGCTTGAGGCTTAAAGGCTGACGCTTGAGGCTTAAAGGCTCGCGCTTGAGGTTCAGAGGCTGACGCTTGAGGTTCAAAGGCTGACGCTTGAGGCTCAAAGGCTGACGCTTGAGGCTCAAAGGCTGACGCTTGAGGCTTAAAGGCTGACGCTTGAGGCTTAAAGGCTGACGCTTCAAGCTCAAAGGCTCAAACTTTAATCCCCATCACCCCACCTCCCCATCACCCCATCACCCCATCACCCCACCTCCCCACACTCCCCATCACCCAACACTTCCCACACTTCCCACACTCCCCATCACCCCATCTCCCCATCACCCCACCTCCCCATCTCCCCACACCCTCACCTTCTAAAACTAACGCGGTAAAACCTGCCGCAGTGCTGCTAAAAGTTGATCTACACTTTCTTTACGGCTATTAAATCCCATTAATCCTACGCGCCAAACCTTACCTGCGAGTTCTCCCAAACCCCCGCCAATTTCAATGTTATGTTCTATCAGTAACTGGCGGGCGATCGCTTTACCATCTACACCTGGGGGAATACAAACGGTTGTCAGAGTTGGTAAGCGGAATTCGCGCTCTACATGCAAACCTAATCCTAAATCTTCTAAACCTTCCCAGAGGTATTCCACATTTTTTTGATGACGTTGCCAACAATTAGCTAATCCTTCTTCTGCTATTAAACGCAGTGCTTCCCGCAAACCATAATAAAGGTTAATTGGTGCTGTGTGATGATAGGTGCGTTCCGCTCCCCAATACTTACCGAGCAAGGTCATATCCAAATACCAGTTAGCCACCTTTGTGCGGCGCTGTTGCAATTTCTCCACAGCCCGGTGACTAATTGTAAAAGGTGAAGCGCCGGGGGAGCAACCCAAGCCTTTTTGACTGCAACTATAGGCTAAGTCTACACCCCAATTGTCTAAAAAGATGGGGACACCACCTAAACTGGTGACTGTATCAACTAACAATAGAGTACCGAATTCACGACATAATTCTCCAACTCCTTCTAGGGGTTGGCGCGCACCGGTGGAGGTTTCGGCGTGAACCAGAGCTAAAATTGCTGGACGGTGGGTAGCAAGGGCGGTGCGGAGTTCTTCTAAATTAAAGACTTGTCCCCAAGGTTTGGTGATAGTTTTGACATCAGCGCCGTATCGTCCAGCCATATCTACAAGACGATTACCGAAGTAGCCGGCTACACCAACTAAAACTACGTCTCCTGGTTCAGTGACATTGGCGATGGTCGCTTCCATGGCTGCGGTTCCCGTACCGCTAACGGCGATGGTGAGGGGGTTTTCTGTCTGCCATACATAGCGTAGTAATGACTGAATCTCATCCATTAATAACAGAAAAGCGGGGTCAAGATGCCCAACTGGTGGAGTGTTCATCGCTTGCAAAACTGCAGGATGGGCGTTGGAGGGGCCGGGGCCTAATAGCAGACGAGAGGGGATTTCTAGAGGCGTTAGTGACAATAACTGACTATTATTGATGGAGACAGTGGGAGTCATGATTTTAGAAGCTAGATGGTACTTACCGCATCATAAAGCGATCGCATCACCTATGGGCAAATAGTTCGTAGTGGTACTTGAGCGCTCAAGCACCATCACAAACTTATCTGTGAGATTTTACATTTTTTTATTTGAAAGTATTAACTAAACTGACTGGTCTGCGGACATGTCCATTGCGACTAAATTTGTTTTGCAATATTTGTTGATAAACTGCTTCATACCCATCAGTCATTCGTTCCACGCTAAAGTGGTTCATCACATGCTGACGACAGACGCGACGGTCTAAATCTACAACTTGGCTAATGGCGTTGACGCATTCTTGTGTATTTTTGCACAAAAACCCTGTCTTTCCATGAGCAATAACCTCGGAAGTAGAGCCTAAATTCATCGCTATGACTGGTGTCCCAGCGGCCATTGATTCTACCATTACTAAACCAAATGGTTCCCGCCAAGTGATAGGAAATAGAGTGGCTACCGCATCTCCCATCAAAGCATTTTTTTGAACATGGTTAGCTTCACCTAAATATTGAATCTGCTTCCCATCGATGTGTGGCTTAATTTCTTGTTCAAAATATTTCACATCCACAACATCAACTTTACCTGCCATTTTTAAACACCAGCCGGATTGTTTGGCAATTTCGATGGCTAGGTGTGGGCCTTTTTCGGGAGACATTCGCCCTAAAAATGCTAAATATGGCGTCTCATCAGATTGCTCATAAAATTGATAACTGTTGGTATCAATGCCGTTGTAAACTGTTGCTGCGTAATTTAACCCTAACCTTTCTTCTCTTTGAGCATCAGAAATACTGATATAGGGTTGTTTTTGGGCGTATTTAAAAATTTTTTCGTTATCTGGAGTAAAAATGCCATGCAATGTATGAACTGTGGGAGTTTTTACGAGATTGGCATAGGGAAGTGCCGCACATCCCATATGAGAATGGATGATATCAAATTCTTCGGCTTGGTCATAAAGTGACGCCAGTTGCAGTGTTTCATAAATACCACACTCCTTAACATCAGGATCAAGCCTGAGAGCGCGTGGGTGCACTGAAACCATCTTGGCTAGGCTGATAGAATCTCCCGATGCAAATAGAGTCACCTCGTGTCCCCGCCGCACGAGTTCATCAGTGAGTAACCCCACTACTAACTCTATACCTCCATAAGCTGGAGGTGGAACTCTTTCCCATAATGGAGCTACTTGAGCAATTCGCATCATCATTCTCCTAAAAAATCAGACTGGCATTCGTGGTTTCTACGGAATTGTTAAGGAGTGAATACGAGTATTTCACTCGCTTAGAGAACTTCACCAGAATTACCAACTGTATTAATAATTGCTACAAAATCTTATGCTTTTATAGCAATATTTTTTGTCTATCTTTGTAGGGAAGTTATCCTACTCTCAGGAGGTAAAATGCATTCAAATACATAAAATTTTCTATACGTTACTGTTGTTTGAACTTATATTATGGCAGAGGGAAACTCTCTCTTCCTGGTTATTCTTGAGCCTTTATCTTGACTTTTTGTTTAAAATGTGATATTTTTTTATGGCTTGATGAATAGAAAACAAACTACTAATCGTGAATACTTCCTCATCTCCAAAGGAACCGCGTGTCACATGGCAGGCGGTTTTCTCAGTAGCGATATTTATTTTTATGTATTTGCCAATACTGGTATTAGCTTTTTACAGCTTCAATCAGTCACCCTACAGTGGAACTTGGCAAGGATTCACTCTTGACTGGTATCGTCAATTATTCCATGATGAGCGGATTATTTCGGCTGTAATTAATAGTTTGATTGTGGCATTGTCTGCTACAGGGATTGCAGCTGTGTTGGGAACTTTGATGGCGGTGGGGTTGAGGCGTTATCAGTTTCCGGGTAAGAATTTATATTATGGTATCTCTTATTTACCGTTGATTGTTCCAGATATTGCAATTGCTGTGGCTACCCTGGTTTTTCTGGTAGCGTTTGCCATCCCTTTGAGTTTATGGACAATTATTGCTGCCCATGTTGTCTTTTGTCTAGCTTATGTGGGAGTGGTGGTAGCAGCGAGACTAACAAATTTAGATCCCCATTTAGAAGAAGCAGCTTTAGATTTAGGTGCTACACCAACACAAGCATTTATCAAAGTATTGTTACCACAGTTAATGCCTGGAATAGTCGCTGGTTGTATGCTGGCTTTTATCCTCAGTCTAGATGATTTTTTGATTGCTAGTTTCACTGCTGGTAGCGGTTATAACACCTTACCAATGGAAATTTTTAGTCGCATCAGAACGGGCGTGAAACCTGATATTAATGCTCTGAGTGTAATATTAATTTTACTATCAGCGATCGCTGCTTTAGTAGCGGAATTAATTCGCGCTTCTGGAGAGAAAAACTCAAGAGTTTAATTTGTGATTTATTATTTGTTGTTGGTGCATGGTTTATATTCACAAACTGATATCAAATTTCGCAAAAATTCCTTTAAATTCACAGATTTTAGCAAATTGTCAAATAACCTACTTGACAAATTAAATGGCTTAGTCTTATTATTTGGTTGATAATCTGAATCTAACTTCTACCTCTATTTATATTTTATAAACACCAACTAAAGACCAAAGAATAAATAAAATCGTTGTATTTATACAACTTAATTTTCTCATATACGCAGTTAGATTTATTCTCATGTTTATTTAGATACATATCTGGTTTCAATTCGATTATATTGGGGCTAACTTGGGACAAAATGCTATCTTCCCCTCACTATGCAAATTTGCCAAAATCCCAATTGCTCAAACCCCTTCAATCATGACAGCAATAGGTTTTGCGTAAGTTGTGGACACAGCAACTTTGGCAGACTGCTGAGAAACCGTTACCGCGTGTCAAGGCTGTTAGGTGAAGGTGGGTTTAGCAGAACTTATGCAGCAGAAGACGTTGATAGACTAAACGCACCTTGCGTCATCAAACAATTTTTTCCTCAAGTCCAGGGCACAATCCAAAGAAACAAAGCTGCGGAATTTTTTAAAGAAGAAGCGTTTCGGTTGTATGAACTGGGAGAAAATCACACACAAATTCCCAGATTACTAGCTTACTTTGAACAAGGTGCGAGCTTGTATCTTGTACAAGAGTTTATCTCAGGACTAACACTTTTGCAAGAAGTTCAGCAGCGACTTTTCAATGAAGAACAAATCCGACAACTTTTAGCTGATATTCTCCCAGTTATTGACTTCATTCATTCCCTAAATGTCATCCATCGGGACATCAAACCAGAAAATATTATCCGCCGTGATAGCGATGGTAAGCCTGTATTAATTGATTTTGGTGGTGCAAAACAAGTCACACAAACCAGTTTAGCCAGACAAGCAACAGTCATTTATACCATTGGCTACGCTCCCACAGAACAAATGGCTGGATTTGCTTGTCATGCTAGCGATTTATACGCTTTGGGTGTCACTTGTGTACGTCTGCTCACACAATCTTTGCCATTACAAACTGCTGATGGACAAATTCAAGACCGTCTTTATGATGCGATGAATGCTAAGTGGTTGTGGTTAGAAGTTCTCCAAGAAAAAGGAATTACCATCAGCGATGGTTTAGGGAAAATTCTTGATAGATTACTCCAGCATTTACCAAAAGATAGATATCAGTCAGCGGCTGAAGTGATTCAAGATTTGAAGTCTACAACGACTTCGGCTTTAGAAGCAGAAATTTTAGCAATTACCAAACTGATATTACCACCTCTGCCAGAAAAAATTATTCTCCCACTTCCACCATTACAAATATTTGATTTTAAGGTAGTGACTGTAGATACGGGTGGTAGGGAAGTTAGCCGAGAAAGTCGCAGTGCAGAATTTTTTTCAGAAGAATTAAATCAGTCAATTAAATTAGAAATGGTATCAATTCCTGGCGGGAATTTTATGATGGGTTCGCCGGCTTTTGAGGGAGATGCTGATGAACGTCCCCAACATCAAGTCACAGTCAAACCCTTTTTTATCGGTAAATTTCCCGTCACTCAGGCGCAATGGCGAGCTGTAGCAGCTTTACCAAAAATTAAACAATCTTTGAATCCTAACCCTTCTAAATATAAAGGTGCAAATCGACCAGTAGAAAATGTATCTTGGTATGAAGCGGTAGAATTTTGTGTGAGGCTTTCAGAAAAAACTGGTCGAGATTATCGTTTACCGAGTGAAGCAGAATGGGAATATGCTTGTCGGGCTGGAACTAATACATCATTTCATTTTGGTGAAACAATTACTGCAGATTTAGTATGTTACAGTGACGGTGAAACTTACACCACTGAAGCGAGAAATAAACACCGTAAAGAAACTACAAATGTTGGCAGTTTTGCTGTTGCTAATGCTTTTGGATTGTATGATATGCACGGCTTAGTTTGGGAATGGTGCGCTGATGCTTGGCATAATAATTATCGTGGCGCACCAACAGATAGCACTGTTTGGGAAATTGACGGTGATGTTCATCGTCGCGTTCTGCGCGGTGGTTCTTGGAGTTTTAGCGCTGAACTTTGTCGCAGTGCTAGTCGTAGCTGGAATGAGTCGGATGGAGGACTGCGAATCTGTGGTTTTCGGGTAGTTTTTTCTCAGGTAATCGAGTAATTATCGATTACCCGGAGTTTGTCAGTTAAAATCTCAAATTGGTAGGCGACTAATATCTTTATTACAGCCAATAATTACCATCGCTGAACCTCGTTCTAAACGCTTGTTCGGCTCAGGATTAATGAGGAATTTCCCACCTTGACTAACTGCTAACAAATTTACACCATAGCGGTTACGCAGTTGCAATTCAGTAATAGTCCGGCCGTGAAATTCATCTGGGACAATTAGCTCTACAATACTGTTATCTGGGTCGAGATCAAATCTCTCTAGAATTGATGGTTTGGTGAGTGTGCGTGCTAGGGCGCACCCAGCTTCATATTCAGGAAAAACTACATGGTCTGCTCCTACTCTTTTTAACAGTTTGTGATGAACTTCGCTAGAGGCTTTAGCAACTACATGAGGTACACCACCCTCTTTAACATTGAGAGTGGTAATGATACTTTCTTGAATATAGTTGCCAATTGCCACTATAACTGTATCAAATTCAAATATTCCCGCTTCTTTGAGTGCGGCTGTTTCTGTCGAGTCTATTTGTAGAGCATGACCAACTATTTGCTCGGTCAATGCTGCTGATACTCGTTTTTCATCGATATCTGTTGCTAGGACTTCATAGCCTAATCTATGGAGTGTAGAACAAACGGAACGACCAAACCGACCTAAACCAATTACAGCAAATTGGTGGTTATCTTTACGTAAAGAGCGAAAAAAACCTAATGATGACAGATTCACAATTGTTATCCTTATTAGCGCTCCCTGTATTTGGGGCAAAAACTAGCTATCTTGATTAGTTAAAAAGAATTATTTTTGCCAGACAGATTCTATTTTATCAGGTTGTTTCTCAACATCTATGCAGTAATTTCATACTTCATATTTTAGTTGTTTATCCCACAAGTAAATTCTCTTCAGGATAATGAACGCTGCTAGGACGGGGATCTCCTAGTATAGCGGACATGAGTAAAAGAATCCCAACTCTGCCGATATACATGGTGACAATTAATATTAGCTTGGCTGGGACGGAGACGCTACCTGTAATAGCTGTGGAAAGACCAACTGTTGCAAAGGCTGATACTACTTCAAATAGAATTTGAATGAAATCTAGTTCGGGATCTGTGAGGGTAATTAAAATTGTAGCCACAATCACAGTAGACATGGAACCGATTAACACGCCCACAGCTTTTAAAATTAAAGAAATGGCGATTTTGCGCTCATATAATAGCACTTCTTCTTTACCTTGAAGAATGGCTTTTGTACAACTGGTGAGGACTCGCAAGGTTGTAGTTTTAATCCCACCACCTGTACCACCTGGACTAGCACCAATAAACATGAGTGCAGTCGTGATAAATAAACCTGCATTGGTCATTTTGCCGATATCTATGGTGTTAAATCCGGCGGTTCTGGGTGTAACTGATTGAAACCAAGCTGCTAATAATTGGTCGGTAAAGTTGAGAGAGCCTAATGTTTGTGTGTTTTTGTTTTCAACTAATAAAAAGGCAATTGTCCCAATGCCTAGAAGTAATAAAGTTGTGCTCGTAGCAACTTTAAAATCCAGAGAAAATACTAAATTATTGTGTTTTTTGAAAAGGCGATCGCGCACCCAAAGATACGTTTCTAAAATTACTTGATAACCAATCCCACCAAAGATAATCAAGCCTGTGATTGTGGCAACTACTAAGACAGATGATTGATAACCAATTAAGTTATCTTTAAATAAACTAAATCCAGCATTATTCCAAGCATTAATACTATGAAAAACCGCTAGCCATATTCCTTGACTCCAACCATAATCTGGAACAAAAGCTGCCATTAATAAAAATACACCAGTGATTTCAAAAATTAGCGTTGTGGCAATAATTGAACGAATAACTTGAGCGCTTCCACTCATTCCTGGTCGGTCTAAAGATTGTTGAATTGCTATTTTTTGTCGCAGATCAAACTTGCGCCCAATTAGCAAAATCAAAAATGTGGTAGTTGTCATGTAACCCAATCCCCCAATCTGCGCTAACAGGGCGATAAAAAATTGACCCCAGAAAGAAAAATAAGTACCTGGATCTACCACTGATAAACCAGTTACGCAAACTGCAGATGTCGAGGTGAATAATGCCACAATCGGATCATTCCAATTACCATTACTAGTGGAAAATGGCATCATCAATAGGATTGCTCCCGCAGTAATGACAGCTAGAAAACCCAAGCAAACTGTGCGCGAAACCGTCATAAGCGATTTAAATTTTCCAATCCTCAATTGGTATTGATATGTTTGCTGATTGTATGTAAACTATCAACTGTTTTTAACTAATGATGAATGATAAAGTAAAAACTGGTACAAACAACCCTGTGAAAAAAATTAAGTTTTCCCTGATTCATCCTT
Source organism: Fortiea contorta PCC 7126 (assembly GCF_000332295.1). Taxonomy (GTDB): domain Bacteria; phylum Cyanobacteriota; class Cyanobacteriia; order Cyanobacteriales; family Nostocaceae; genus Fortiea; species Fortiea contorta. Next base: position 36,301 of record NZ_KB235931.1, read on the forward strand.
CATCCTTCAACTGCTATCTCCATGAGTACAACACTTTACCAGCAAATTCAGCAATTTTACGATGCTTCCTCTGGTCTGTGGGAGCAGATTTGGGGAGAGCACATGCATCATGGCTACTACGGCCCAAATGGTACTTACAAAGTAGACCGTCGTCAGGCGCAAATCGATTTAATTGAAGAACTGCTGAGATGGGCTGGAGTAGAATCGGCGGAGAATATCCTAGATGTGGGTTGTGGAATTGGCGGTAGTTCTTTATACTTGGCAGAGAAGTTTGACGCCAGAGCCACAGGTATTACTCTCAGTCCTGTACAAGCCGCTAGAGCCACAACACGTGCTCAGGAAGCGAATTTGGGTGCTCAAAGTCAATTCCTTGTCGCGGATGCTCAAGCAACGCCCTTTGCTGATAATTCTTTTGATTTGGTGTGGTCACTGGAAAGTGGTGAACACATGCCAGATAAAGCTAAGTTTCTACAAGAATGCTATCGGGTTTTAAAGCCTGGTGGCAAGTTAATTATGGTGACTTGGTGTCATCGACCAACGGATGTAGTACCGCTGAGTGTGGATGAGCAAAAGCATTTGCAAGAAATTTATCAGGTGTATTGTTTGCCTTATGTAATTTCTTTACCAGAATATGAGGCGATCGCTCGTCAACTTTCATTACAACATCTTCGCACGGCTGATTGGTCAACTGCAGTCGCGCCGTTTTGGGATGTGGTGATTGATTCGGCGATTACTCCCCAAGCGATTTGGGGGTTATTAAGTTCGGGTTGGACAACAATTCAAGGAGCGCTGGCTTTGGGGTTGATGCGTCGGGGTTATGAGCGCGGGTTGATTCGTTTTGGGTTGTTGTGTGGCAATAAGTAATATTATTTGGCTAAAAGAATGTGACTGATAAATTAATATCGAGACATGGCAATGCAACCTCTCCAAAAAAGGATTTTTTCATTGGTTAATTGCATCATGATAACGAATGGTAGAGGCGCTAAAGAGGAGTGAGCATGAATCAGGTTTCAGGGAAAAATTCTACTGATGTCAAGACTAATTGGTGGGATGCTTTGTGGCGCTTTTCTCGTCCACACACAATTATTGGTACTAGTTTGAGTGTGTTAGCTTTGTTTTTGATTGCTGTTGCTGTTGGTGGGGGAAATTATTCGATATTTTCAGTTTTGGGAAGTTGGATTGCTTGTGTGTGTGGCAATATTTATATTGTGGGTTTAAATCAACTTGAAGATGTAGAAATTGATAAGATTAACAAGCCTTATTTACCACTGGCGTCAGGAGAATTTTCTCGCAAACAAGGACAGTTAATTGTTGGGGTGACGGGAATTTTGGCGCTGGTGATTGCGTGGTTGACTGGGCCGTTTTTATTGGCGATGGTAGCGATTAGTTTAGCGATTGGAACTGCTTATTCTTTACCACCAATTAGGTTGAAACGGTTTCCTTTTTGGGCTGCTTTGTGCATTTTCTCAGTCCGGGGGACTATTGTTAATTTAGGTTTATTTTCGCATTTTAGCGGGCGATCGCTAGAAAATTTAACGATTCCGCCGACAGTGTGGGCGCTGACAGTGTTTATTGTGGTGTTTACCTTTGCGATCGCTATTTTTAAAGATATCCCGGATATGGAAGGCGATCTGCGTTACAATATCACAACTTTCACCTTGCAATTAGGCGCCGAAGCAGTTTTTAATCTCGCTCTTTGGGTGATTACTCTTTGTTATTTGGGAATGATTTTAGTTGGGGTAACACGGATAGCTGCAGTTAATCCGCTATTTTTAGTGATTTCTCATTTAATATTGCTGGTTTGGATGTGGTTGCAAAGTTGGGCGGTAGACTTGGAAGATAAAAATGCGATCGCTAATTTTTATCAATTCATTTGGAAGCTGTTTTTCATTGAATATCTAATTTTTCCTGTAGCTTGTCTCTTGGCTTAAAATCATGCTTGAAGCTTTACCAATCACGAACATTTTTGCCATTATTATAGTAGTTTCTAGTATTATCTTGCTGATTTATTTTGCTGGAAAAACCTTGATTACCTCCAACTTTTTTCAAACAGGTGTGAATCTCTATCAGCAAAAAGATTATCCAGGCGCAGAAACAGCTTTTCGCAAAGTCATTTCTTTGAATTCTACTAATGATGTGGTGCGCTTAATGTTGGGAGATGTTTTAACTCAGCAAGGTAAAACAGCAGAAGCTAGAACATGGTTTGATGAAGTGATTCGCCGCAGTCCTAAAAACCCTCAAGGTTACTTACGTTTAGCAAATCTGCTGATGCAACAAAATCAGTTAGAAGCAGCTAAAACTAATTTACAACAAGCCAAAGATTTATTGCAAAAACAGCGTCAACCGGAAAAAGCCGCACAAATCACCCATATTTTAGATAAAATCAGTGCTAAATCAAGTTAAATTGATAGTCATTATGGTTTTAGCAGCACCGCTTGCAATTAATCTCATCCATATCAGTTATGAGTGAAAAAAAAGGTAAAGTTTACCTTGTAGGTGCTGGGCCTGGAGATGTGGCGTACCTGACGGTAAAAGCTCACAATCTTTTGAAACAAGCTGAAGTTTTGGTCTATGATGCTTTGGTAGATCCTCAATTGTTGGAGTGTGTACCCATCGACTGTCTCAAATTAGATGTGGGGAAACGCGGCGGTAAACCCAGTACAACTCAAGGGGAAATTAACAATTTATTGGTAAAATATTGTCAGCAGGGAAAGCAAGTCATCAGACTAAAATCAGGTGATCCGTTTATTTTTGGGCGGTGTACTTCCGAAATTACAGCCCTAAAAAAATCTGGTTGTGATTTAGAAATAGTCCCAGGAATTTCTTCCGTTTTCGCAGCACCATTACTAGCAGGAATTCCCCTCACAGACCCGGTTTTGAGTCGCTGTTTTGCTGTGTTTACAGCCCATGAGCCGGATGCTTTAAATTGGGAAGCGTTGTCACGGTTAGAAACACTGGTGATTTTGATGGGAGGACAACACCTATCGGAGATTGTACACCGAACACTGCGACAAGGGCGATCCCCCACCACACCCATCGCTATTATCCGTTGGGCGGGTACTCCTAATCAACAGGTTTGGACGGCTCAATTGAGTGATATTCTAGAACAAACCTCTGGCTTATCGCTTTCGCCTGCAGTCATCGTCATTGGCGAAGTTGTCGGGTTACGCCAGTACTTACAACCTGAGAAAATAGATTTCAAAATTGTGGATAGCAATCTCACCTCATCTACCCAACTCCCACTGACGGGAAAAACTATCCTAGTCACACGTTCAGTGGGACAATCGAGTCAATTTAGCGATCGCCTCACCGCATTAGGTGCAACAATAATTGAAATGCCTACCTTGGAAATTAGACCACCGACAAATTGGCAGGCTTTAGATAGTGCGATCGCTAATATATCTGATTTTGATTGGTTAATTCTCACTTCTACCAACGGCGTAGATTACTTTTTTACGAGATTAAACGCCCAAGGTAAAGATTCTCGCGCCTTAGCTGGGATGAAAATTGCTGTTGTGGGTGAAAAAACAGCCCAGAGTCTCCAGCAACACTCGCTAAAACCAGATTATATTCCTCCTAGCTTTGTCGCCGATTCCTTAGTAGAAAACTTTCCCGAAGCATTATTAGGAAAAAAGCTATTATTTCCCAGAGTTGAAAGCGGAGGAAGAGAAGTTTTAGTCAAAGAATTCTCAGCCAAAGGTGCGGATGTCATCGAAGTAGCCGCATATCAATCTTGCTGTCCTGATAGTATTCCCGAATCAGCCAAATTAGCATTGGAAAATCAAACTGTAGATATCATTACCTTTGCTAGTTCTAAAACAGTACAATTCTTCAATCAAATCATCTCCAACCTCCTCTCGAATCAATCTTTTTTAGCAACAGTTTGTATTGCTTCCATCGGACCCCAAACTTCAAAAACTTGTCAAGACTTATTCGGGCGTGTGGATGTAGAAGCTGAAGAATATACTTTAGATGGATTAGCTGAAGCCATAATTAAATGGACAAGGAATACAGAAATAACCAATAACCAATGACAAAACGCATCATCGGCTTAACCGGAGGTATCGCTACAGGTAAAACCACCGTCGCTAATTATTTAGCTAGTGCTTATAACTTACCAATATTAGATGCAGATATTTATGCTAGGGATGCAGTATCTCTAGATTCTCCAATTTTAACAGCGATCGCTCACCGTTATGGAGAAGAAATTTTATTACCCGACGGTAATCTCAACCGTCAAAAATTAGGCGAAATCATTTTTCATCACCAAGAAGAACGCACTTGGATAGAAAATTTGATTCATCCTTACGTGAGCGATCGCTTTCTCCAAGAAATCGCCGCCACACCCTCGCCCACTATAATATTAGTTATACCTTTGCTGTTTGAAGCGAAGATGACCAATTTAGTCACAGAAATTTGGGTCGTCCGCTGTTCCCAAGCCCAACAATTACAAAGGTTAATCGAGCGCAATCACTTCAGTCTAGAGGAAGCACAAGCACGCATCGACAGTCAATTACCTTTAGAACAAAAAGCAGCCCAAGCATATCTTGTTCTAGACAATTCTCTCACAACAGCAGCACTTTTTCAACAAATTGATCAAGCGGTGGAAAAAGGGTTAGGGAATAGGGGTTAGATTAAAACCCAATCTAAAATCCTGGAGTTGAATTGCCCCATTCCCAATGCCCTTGTTACATCTCACCCCCAACAATCACATCTCGAATCCGTAAACTAGGGCCCCCGCAACCCACAGGTAAACCGTTTTGTCCGCCTTTACCACAACCGCCGGATTCGTCCCAGTAAAAATCTTCGCCCACAGCTTCGATATCTGCTAAAGTTTGAAAAACATTACCAGAAAGCGTCACATCCCTAACTGGTTCAGCAATTTTGCCATTCCTAATCATCCAAGCTTCACCAGCGCTAAAGGTGAACATTTCCCCATTTGTCATTCCCCCTAGCCAATTGCGAGCGTATACCCCCTCTTTGATATCCGTGAATAAGTCTGCAACTGGGGTTTTTCCGCGCTCAATCCAAGTGTTTGTCATCCGCACAATCGGCGTAAAGTGATAATTAAGACACCGAGCATTACCCGTGGGTGTTTCCTCTAATTTACCGGCGGTTTCGCGGGAATGTAGACGACCGACCAAAATCCCATCTTTAATCAGTTGAGTTGTGCTAGCAGGAGTCCCCTCATCATCGTAAAAATAACTACCCCGATGACCAGGAGGAGCCGCACCATCAAAAATTTGCAATTCTTCCGGGCCAAAGCGTCTCCCAATGGTCATTACTTCCAACAAATCCGGGTTTTCATAAGCCATATCAGCTTCCGAAAGATGTCCAAAAGCTTCGTGGACAAATAAACCCGTGAGAATCGGGTCAATCACCACAGTGTAAGTGTTACCTTTGACCGAGGGTAGAGATAAAGCCGCAACGGCTCTTTGAGCAGCACTTTTGACTTGTGCATCCAAATTAATTAAATCTTCATAGGCTTTGCGAGAGCCGGTAGTTTCTCTCCCAGTTTGCACAGTGTCGCCATTTCTCGCCGTAGCAGCGAACCGCATTTCCATATCCACCCAAGATTGCTCAATCAGAGTTCCTTCGGAAGTAGCAATAATAATTCTTTGGGCGCTGTCACCGTAGCGTACCGAAGTTGTGGTAATATGCGGGTTAGTGCTTTTGAGTAACTGAGAATAGCGATCGCACAATTCTTTTTTCTGACTCAAAGAAATTTGCCTGGGGTCAGTACCAGTCAAAGGTAGACGACATACAGCTTGTACTGGGTCAATAGGAGCAAGTAAAGTTTCCTCATCACCCACAATTCGCGCTGCAGCAATCGCTTCTTCTATCCGTTCCTTAATTGTCGAAAGCTGGTTAAAGCAACTCAACCCCCATCCACCCTTATAACAAGCGCGAATATGTCCACCAATGGAAATCCCCTCACTCAGAGTTTCCACCTTTTCGCCACGTAAAAATATATCCGTCCCCTCCGCCTCTTCCAGACGAATCATCAGATAATCGACTTGGGACGAGTAGCGAGAAATCAAGTCAGAAAGCAAATTCTGCACATCAGCAAATGTAGTCGGCATTTCTCGACACTAATAATGACGAACTCCATTTATTTTGCAATTATTTGGTCAATATTTGTTAACCATTTGTGATTTGTTCCCACTCTTTACTCCAAAACGTACTTCTCGGCTACTTTCCAATAGCGCGAGAACCGCTTGAGGTCAATATGGCCGTCATAATCAAAAAATGGTTCCACCTCAAACACTTCCAACGCCAAAGAACGCTCAATATTGTCGCAGATATCGTCAAATCGGGGACTAGGACTAACCGTGGTGACGACTAAATCTGCATTATGCTCCTGAGCAAAAGCCAAAACTTCTCGCGCTACATCCCCGCGCCGAATTTCCACAGGTAACTCTAGCAAGCATTCATAGATAAATGTCAAGCGTTTCAGACTCAGTTGCCATTCCTCAATTAAAGCATCATCCCAAACCCAAACGGCAGGAGCATCAGGGTATTCTTGTAGTGCGGGGTTGTGGGGACTCAAACAATCTCCATGCACCCAAACAATAGGTTTATTCATCAGATTTTAGATTTTTGACGCGCCTAAAATACAAGCAACTGGGCAATATTATCACTCATCAACTGGCAAACATTACCCTTGAGGGTACTGTAATGATCATTAAATCAATATTACCTTAAAACTATGGAAAACAAAGTTGACTGCCAGATAAATTGAGATTTTGTCTAAGGCTATCGGTACAAAACAAAATTTATCTCATCAACTAACAAGATGTGGCAAAACAAATCCATATCTGCCCTAAAACTTGATGCTCAAGCATCAATAATTTTGCTTTGTTAAATTCAAAAATACACAATAAACACAGAGGCTACAAAAAATATGGTCGCAATTTTTAGTAAAGCAACAACCACCACCTCAGCTATAGCTTATCAAGATAGCGAAAGCCCAAACCAATTTTTATACTACCCCCTCAGCGTTGACTTAGCTTTAGGTGAAAACTTACAAGATTTTAAAGTCACTTATTGGGGAATTGGTAAGCCCTTTTTCGTAAAAATTGGTAATCGTGTTGATAGCATTGTCGGTGCAATTTTAGCTGGGAGAGCCAAGTTAGATATTACCGCCGCTCAGAAACAAGAATTAACTCAAAAAATTCGCCAAGTATTTGGCGTGCAAAACCCCCAATTAAAACCAATGAGTCTCACTAATGTGAAAGTGAAACCCGTCATTGGGACTAACACCTTACAACTTGGTAAAGACTCCGATATTACCTTTCCCAGCACCGTACAATTAGCAACTAGTTTCAACTACTTAGTCGGTACTGGTAAAAATAGCTTATTTGCTCAATTTGTAGCGACTCAAAACGCAGAAAATAAAGTACTTGCTAACCCATCCTTCGGGATTAATATTGAAGGTGATGCCGAATTTCAAGGCGACCCCTGGACAGTAGAAGTAGAAGCAGATTTAAGCCAAGTATGGTCTTACGTCCGCAAACGCGCATCAGCCTCAGTCAAATTAGGTTGGTTCACCTTTAAACTAGGTGACTACGACAAGATTATTCAAGACTTACAACGCGAACAAATCATCAAAATCACCTACAAAGAAGGCTCACCAGAAACAGAAAAATATGGACGCCAAATCTTTGAAATGGGTAAGCAAATTTTCGAGGAAGTTAACAAAAGAATTAATTCTCAATCTGGCTTTTTTAAATTTGAACCAAACAGAGTTCCTGAAAGTCGTGGTAGTTCTGCTTCTGGCTTTAATTGGGGTTGGAATTTCTCAGTGAATCTTGCTTATAGCCACCAAGCAATTAAATCCACCCAGTCTATGCGCTACAAAGCCACAGTTAGCTATTCTGGACGCTTCAAAAAGCGCGTTCCTTCTGCAATGTCACTAGCTGTATCTTGTAATTCTGCAAGTTCCTCCCTCTTCCAAGACTTGGGTAACGTCAGCGAACCTTGTATTACTCAAGCTAAAATTGATGAGATGAATAACCGCTTAGAAGAAGAATTTAACCGCAAACAACGCTTATTAGAAGCACTAGAATTGCGCTTTGCGACAGGTGAAATTACCGAAGAACAGTATAGAAGGGCTGTGGATATCATCACTAATGGTACTACTAGTGCTTCTCTAATGATAGTTCCTACAGAACAAAAATTATTAGCGATCGCCGGTTCTACATCCTTTGAACCAGAAGAATATCTCTTACGCAGTGTCAACGATTTAGACTTAGATGAAATCATCGCTGAGGCTATTGCTAGCGAAGCTGAAGAATCCGTTAACTAATAGTCAATAAGTTCTTAGTCAGCACTAAAATGCTGACTAAAAACTCATCAAATAGATAACAGTAGAGGCGTTGTTATACGACGTCTTTACTAAATATTTATTCAAGTATATATTTAGTTTGCAGAGGCGAAGTATATGGCTGCCATATTTAATCAAGGAATATTAATTCCCGAAGGTGTCATCGCTTATCCAGACAGTGAAAATAGGAACAATTATTTCTACATTCCTATCAAGTGCGAATGCCTTTTAGACAATAATATCCAACAATTTAAACTAACTTATTGGGGAATTGGTAAACAGTTTCTGCAAAAACAAGAAAATGGAAAAATTGCCAATACTGTCGGCGCAATCTTCACTGGTAAAGTCACACCTGATATATCCCCACAACAACGTCATCAATTAATCAAGCAAATTATTAAAACCTTTGGTGTCGAGAAACCCCAACTTACACCTTTACCACTAACTAACATTAAAATTCAACCTTTTATAGGTGAGCAAGTTTGGTCAATCGGCAAAGATGCTGATATCCTTTTTCCAGAAACTTGGCAAATAGGAACTAATTTTCACTTTTTAATCGGCACAGGAAATCAGTCTTTTACTAAACATGTAGGTTATCAAAAACGAGGAATTAAATTAACTTCTCACCCACCAATCGGTATAAATATCGTGGGAGAATGCGAATTTAAACCAGAAGCTTTTTCAGCAGAAATAGAAGCAGATTTAAGCAAAGTCTGGTCTTACGTCCGCCAAAGAGTTTCAGATAAAATTGCTTGGGAATGGTTAGATTTAAAATTTACTGAATATCAAAAGCTGATTCAAGACATGCTGCGAGAAAAAGTGATTAAGCTGACAGTTAAGCCAGGAAATATCAACTTACAAAAATCCAATTGGCTAGCCTTAGAAATAGGTAGAAAAATTTTCGCAGCAGTTAACAACCAGGGAATCTCAGAAACAGGCTATTTTAGATTTGAACCCAACCCGACAACTCAAACTTATTCTAAATTAGAGGATGGGACATTTTGGCTAGGAAAAACTGCCATCAATCTTAGCTATGGCGCTCAAGCGATTCCATCTTCCCCAGCCGTGTATTATAAATCTGACATCGACTATTCAGAAAGTTTAACAGCAACAATTCCGATTGCTTTATTGTTCAATATTCAGTGTAATGCTGATAGCGCTGAATTCTTTCAAGATTTAGGAAATGTCAGCGAATCATGCATTACTGACGAGAAAATACAGCAGTTACAACAGCGAATGATTCCTGAAATTTTCAAACAAACGCAGTTTTTTAATCGACTGTATAACCGCTTAATCGCTAAAGAAATCACACAGCAACAGTACGAGCAAGCGTGGTTTATTATTAATTAATAGTTAGTTATCTCTTACATCCTTCATCCTTCATCCTTTACCTTTCTTTCCACGTTGCCAACTTTGACTGTCAGCTTGTCTGATAAATTCACCTTGGGGAAAAAGTCGCTGTTCTAATTCTTCATAGCTACCTTCAAAATCGCAATGTCCATAAAGAGGACATTTTTGACAATAAACGCCTTTGGTATAGCGTTCTAAATTTTCGCGGTTGAAAAAATAAGGTTTATGGCTAAAGGTGCTAGCTACCCATTGCCATGACATATTATTGCTTGCAGGATCACCATCAAGCAGGTGTTGTAAAAACCATTTGGCTCCTGCTTGCCAACGAATACGCCGCCAATGGACAATATAAGCGGCTAGCCACATGCGGATGTGATTATGCAAATAGCCTGTTGCTTGTAGTTCGCGGCTGAAACTGTCGATGCAAACTCGCCCTGTGGTCGCTTGTGCGATGTCTGGTGGTAAATCTGGGGCGTAATCTTTGGGTTTGTAGCCTGTCTTGTATTCTTCTTGGTCTTGCCAGATACTATTACCTAGCTTGGTGTATAATCGTTGCCAATAGTCACGCCAGCCTAATTCATTAATTAGTTTAGCAGCGTCGTCTGGATGCTTGACATGCTCTAGGACATAATCTCGAATTTCTCGCAAGCTGAGAACGCCATAACGAATGTATGGTGAGAGTCGCGTCACCGCACCAGTCAAGAAATTACGAGTTTTTGCGTAGGTTACAGGGTCTACTTTTTTCAGTGCTTGCTCTGCAGCTTGACGCCCCCCGACTATATCGCTAACCTGGTCATCGCGTTCAGCTACAGCGGGAAATTGCTGTTGCAGATAAGTAATTAATTCTTCACGATTAGCAAAATTACGTAGCATTTGTTGATGATTGAATACTGTCTAATATAATACCTACGATCAGCGAGTTAAATAGTTATACTATTACAGCACGGCGGAAATAAAGTACCCAAAGGCTGATCAGACGAGTTTCTTCATTTCATACCTCATACTTCATACTTCAGCCTTGCTGTACTGGTGCAATCTATCGTTGATGTGTCTCCACCACTGGGCAGGCGATCGCACATAATATATCTTGTCTAGGAGAGGAAGTCGATTTATATATATATTCTCTAATTCTGGCAAGTTTCACTCGTGAAACTCGTTAATAGCGGTAAACTATCAAATAAAACTGTCACCATCTGAAGCGATGAGCCTCTGCATCAATACTCACTGTCAAAAACCGCAAAATCTCGATGATGAACTCTTTTGTCAGAGCTGTGGTTCAGAATTACTATTGCAAGGCCGCTATCGTGTCATCCGTCAACTAGGCGGTGGTGGTTTCGGCTTGACTTTTGAGATTACCGAAGTCCGCAGCCAAATCCCCAAGGTGCTGAAAGTCCTCATTAATAATCAGCAAAAAGCAGTTGAGTTATTTCAGCAAGAAGCACAAGTATTAAGCCAGCTAGACCATCCCGGTATTCCCAAGGTAGAGCAGGACGGTTACTTTACATATTTTCCCAGAAATAGCCAAAATCCCATCCATTGTTTAGTAATGGAAAAGATTGTGGGGATGGATTTACAAAAATGGATGGAAAACCGCAGTCTGCGCCCCATTGACCAAACCTTGGCTGCTCAATGGCTCAGAGAATTAGTCACAATTCTTCATCAAGTACATATCCAGAATTTTTTCCATCGGGATATCAAACCACCCAATATTATGCTGAGAGCGACGGGTGAACTAGCGCTAATTGATTTTGGTACCGCGCGCCAAGTTACCCAGACCTACTGGTTAGCACAAGCTCAAGGCCAGGTGACGGGGATTATTTCCTCTGGTTTCACCCCAGCAGAACAAATGAACGGTCAAGCGATTCCCCAGTCAGATTTTTTTGCTTTGGGGCGCACCCTTGTTTATCTGCTCACAGGAAAACAACCGACTGACTCCTCGATTTATAACTCTTACACCGACGAAATCCAATGGCGAAATCTGGTTCCTAACATTTCTCCTCAGTTGGCGAACTTGATTGACCAAATGATGGCGCGTGTACCCAATCAGCGACCAGCTAACACCCAAGCTATTTTACAACAGTTAGCGGAGATTGAAAAAAGTTTACAGCGATCATCGCCGCCACTGCGTCCAAACCCAAATCCAGACCCGCGCCCAAACCAAAACCAAAACCAAAACCAAAACCAAAACTTACCAACACCAGATTTATCAAGACGACGAATAATTAAAATCCTTGGTTTTGGTGGCTTAGGATTGGCTGGTTCAGCGCTTTTATACATATTTATTCCCAAAACTAAATCAACTTTAGTAGTTTCTAGCATCGGCTCTGGAGACTACAAAACTATTAACGAAGCCATTAAAAATGCCCAACCAGGTAATACTATTCTTGTGCGTCCAGGTCTTTATCAAGAAAATTTGCTGGTCAACAAGTCAATCAAAATTGTTGGTGATGGACCCAGGGAAAAAATTGTCATAGAAAATACCGACTCCAATTGTCTGATTCTCAAAGCAGAAGAAGCCGAAATTAGAGGTTTAACCATTAATGGATTAGCAGGAAACAAAAATAAAAAGTTTTTTGCTGTCGATATCACAGAAGGAAAATCAATATTAGCAGATTGCGAAATCACTTCTAATTCCCTCGCCTGTATCGGTATCTACGGTAAAACCGCTAACCCAACTATCCAACAATGCCAAGTCCATGATGGTAAATCAGGCGGTATTTATATATATGATCGCGCCCAAGCAACATTAGAAGAATGTAATGTTTTTAATAACGCTATTATGAACGTGCATATTGAAGATAACAGCAGTGCATTATTACAAAGATGCAAAATTCATGATGGTAAAGAAAGTGGTTTAGTTTTTCGTTTAAATAGTCAAGGAACCGCAGAAGATTGTGATATTTTTGGTAATGGTTTGGCGAATGTAGCCATAGGCGAAGATAGTAATCCTCTTATTCAACGCTGCCAAATTCATGATGGTAAAAAAGCCGGCGTTCTTGCTTACAAAAAGTCTAAAGGTACAGTAGATAGTTGTAATATTTTTAGTAATGCTCTATCGGGGGTCGAAATCAGAGAGGGTAGCACCCCTGTGATCCGCAACTGCAATATCAATAAAAATAAATATAATGCTATCTATGCTTATGACCAAGGTGGAGGCACGATTGAGAACAATGATTTAACAGGTAATGTGCGCGGTGCTTTCGACGTTGATAAAACTGCCAAACTCCAAACTATTGGCAATAAAGTTGATCCGGCTCCTACCGCTACCGCTTCTCCCACCGCTACACCATAACGAATCAATCATGTTTTTTTTTGGCATTGAACATGAAGTCGCTTTTGTCAACCAAGAAGGCGAATTCGCTGATTTTTCTTGCACAAAATTTGCTGATTTTGAGCAAATTATTGCTAGACTACCCACCTACCCCAGCGACTATCCGCAACTCCGGGTTGGTGATGCAGGAGTAAAAAGCAAAAGATGGTATATTGAGGGTTTTGAAAGGTTTGCAAATTCTGGAGAGGCGATTGATTGTGTGCCTAAAGGTATAGAAATTAGAACAACTATACACTCAGATATTCAAGGCGCTATTAACGAATTATCAGCAAGTTTTCAATTACTGCGTGAAGTGGCTGCTGATTTCGGTTTTTCACCAGTTTTAATCAGTTTTAATCCGCACAAACAAACCTATGTACCCCAGCCACCATTAAATGATTACGAAATTAGCTATTTACAAGGTTATCCCGATGAACAAACAGCTAATATTTATATGGTATCATACGGGCCAGATTTGAATATTTCTGCCGATAATTTATCTACAGAACGCTTGATTGATATCGGTAGAAAATTAACTTATTACAGCCCTTACATCGTGCCTTTTAGTTACAGTTCCCCCTTTTATAACGGCTGCTTGTGGTCGGGACTTTCAGTCAGGACATTTATTAGAACTGGTAAAAGGTCAGCCGCATTAGTGTTTTTAAAAAAAGCCGAAGAATTAATAGCCAGTATTCCCTCCTTAACCAAAGTAGCGCGGATTCCCGCCGAAATCGGCAGAATTGAATTTAAGGCTTTTGATAGTTGCGATGATTTCTCCCTTTATGCAGCTTTATTAGCTTTGTTAAAAGGTCTGGTGTTGGACGAAACCCTCACCGAGAGAGCAACCGTACCTGATGCAGCTTTGCACCAACTTTCAGCCAAACAAGGGTTTAGTAACCCAGACATTTTTATCAAAGCAACTCATGTTTTACAAGCAGCAGAATTAGCCTTGGTGAATGACCCTGATGTTCATTATTTAACAGTATTAAAACAAATACTAAAGCATGGTCAGACCAAATCGCACCAATTAATCGAGGTTTATCAGCGATTAGGTTCCATAGCAGCCACTCTCAAACAAACCTATCGAGATTAATAGGGAATAGGGGATAGGGGATAGTTGAAGCAATAGCCACGTCTACGCTTTATTTCCTGTTCCCTGCTATATTTACAAGCTAGTCATCACTTGAGTTAATTCTCTACCTAAATCAACGGCGTTTTCTTGGTTTTTTTGAAATAAAACCCCAGCCAGAAAGTAATACTCACCAGAATAAAAAGCCATGTGGTGATTTCGCAATTTTTCAATATGGTTTTTTACCTTTGGTTCTGAGCTGTAGTAACCAAACTTTAATGGTAAAATCACGAAATTTTTTACCATATATTCATGCTCTTTAGCGTGGGTAATGGTACTTTGGGGATGGGAAAAACTAGAAATTAAAACTAGAACATTTTCATAATCTAATGACAAAAGGTCGTTGGTAACAGTGGCGCCGTCCATACCACCAAATAATAAAGGCATGTAAATATCTGCATCAGGTGCGGGAAGATATGGTGGATTAGCAATGAGATATTTAGCTTTTGGCTGAGAAGCTTGAAACAAACATGAATTATTGATGATGTATTTGGTGGTGAGATTATATTCATCAATTGTTGAATTGGCTGTTTTCCAAGCAGAGGTATTTAATTCAAATCCATGTACTACTCCATCAAATTTATTTCTGAGTAACGAATTGATTACAGGGCTACCATCACCAGAACCAAACTCAACAATCGATTCAGATTGCTCACAGTTTCTCAAAACTAAGTTTTCTATACAATTGGCATAGAAATTAGATTCTTCAGGACAAAAAAATATGTCTTTCATGTGATTTTGTATGAAAGGGATAGGGAATAGGGAGTAAAATTCTGACGAGAAACCTTGATTTTGTTGAGTTTCACTGCGTTCTACCCAACCTACTAGCTATGTGTGCGATCGCTTATCCAGTTGATTCAACGCAAGCGGATTGAGCGCACAACAGCTTTCGCAGCCCGATCGCTCATAATTTTTTCTTGGTCATAGCCCAATACCAATTCCCACCCATCGTCCGCATACTGGGCTGCTAAAGGTAACGCCACATCATCCAACATCCAACGACCATGACGCTCATCTTCTCTGATGTGCAAGTCCCAATAACCCATCGCCGCTGCAGATAGCAACAGCCTCTGGGCCGCAGCTAAATAGTTCTTATACGCCGCTGGGCCAGCTACCTCAAAATAAGTCAACGCCCCGCAGTAACGCAAAAAATAACGCTTACACTCCGTAGTCAAAAAATTCTGATTAGCACAAGCCAACACTTCCCAAGGCACCAAATCAAAATACCCCTCCGGTTGAGTGCTCATCCCCAACTCAGCTAACATTTGAGCAAAAAAGGTCGAGTGTTTGCGAGATAAGCGACCATTACCGTATTCTTCCAGCAACACCCGCACCAAAGTGCACTGCACCTCATTCGCCACACCACCCAACACCCGCGACAACCTACTACCTTCCACCAAACCATCAAAAGAAGCGATCGCTAACAAATGACAATAACCAGCCAAGCTCATCTCCTCGCGGATATAGCGGCTATCGGCTGATAACTCCGGGTCTAAATCCTCAACCGCGCGGTCAATCAGCGCTTGCTTGACATTTAGCTGTTGTAATGCAGGTATATCAACGTATCCTAACTCCCAACTTTGCCAAGCAGCTTCAATCTCATGCTGACAAGAAGCTAAATAAAGCGATCTCTCGTTGCTATAAAGCCGCAAATCGTCATACCAAAACAGCTTCAACCGATTAATTCGGTAAAGTATCCTCTGCAGAAATAGGTGGGCTTGCTCCTCACCATCACCGCTTTCATAAGCCGCGCTGATAGCCGCCCTGAGCACCTCCTCAAACTCCCTCGCCTCCACCGCTAATTTTGCTAACTGAGCATCTAAATCCTCAGTCGCTAACAGTTCTAAAAACAGTCGCTCCCCATCGTCATACTGGGTAACAGTTTTTTGTGCTACTTGAGTACACTTCCCCTCAGCTTTCGGGGTAGGGAAAATCACTAAATTATTGTGCATGGAATCTTTCGTGGCTTGAGCAAGGCGTGAAATCAGTTCCACTCCTATCATCTAGATTTCCACACTTGTAACCTTCCCTACCTCTTTCCAGAGTTATAAACAAAGATTAAGTCTCAAGAAAGGTAGCATTTGGCAATGCCTTTAATTAGGCGCTTGTATTGGCTGACTAGGGGGAATTTGTTCAATCGGAATTAACGCTTCCATCACCGACTTAACAATCGGTGCAGCCACCGTCGAACCATAAGCGTTTTCACCCTTCGGTTCATCCACCAAAGCCAAAACCACATAACGGGGAGAATCCACAGGTAAAATGCCCACAAAGCTCGTGATTCTCGCGCCGACCTGATAACCACCCGTGCTGCTGGCTTTTTGCGCCGTCCCGGTTTTCCCCGCAATCCGATATCCAGGAATCTTCGCTACCTTACCCGTACCTTCAGCCACCACAGTTTCCATCATTTCTACCACTCGTTGCGCTGTCGCCGCCGAGAAAATTTGCCGTGGTGCGGGGCGAGTCGGTGCATGATGCATCTGCCCTTTAGAGTCAATCATCCCCCGCACAACATGCGGCGTTACCAACTTACCACCATTAGCCAAAGCTCCATGCATCTGCACCAACTGTAACGGCGTGAGAGAAAAACCCTGACCAAAAGAAGTAGTAGCTGGTTCAATAGGCGTAGTCATAAATTCCTCTTGACTCTTGAGCCGACTAGCAACCTCAAACGGCAAATCTGTTTCCGCAGTTTGACCTAAACCTAACCGTTCCAGCCAGTTGTAATAGATATTAGGCCGCAACCGTTGGATGATTTGCACCATGCCAATATTGCTAGAATGCTGGAGAATTTGGGCAATGTTGATTTGCCCATACCGCTTATTTTGAGCATTTTTAATCGTGCGATCGCCTACTTGAATCGCTCCAGAATCATTAAAAACATCATCTGGTTTGATGATGCCATTTTCCAGAGCGATCGCCACATTTAACGGCTTAAAAGTTGACCCCGGCTCATACAGATCCGCCACCGCCCAATTTTTAAATAAAGCAATATCAGCCTGAGAATACTCGTTAGAGTTATACGTCGGCTGAGAAACCAAAGACAAAATCGCGCCATCCGACGCATCCATCACAATCACCGCCCCGCGTTTAGCACCGAACTTTTCCATTTGTTGCTTGAGTGCAGAACGCGCCGCCCGTTGCAAGCGAGTGTCAATAGTCAACTGCAACCGCCAATCATCAAAATTTAAAAACCCTGACGGCGCATGGTCAGGCATCAACGCCCCATTACCCGCTCGACTCAACTTGACAGTTTGACCCGTCCGCTCCAACCACTTTTCTTGACTATATTCCACCCCAGCTTGACCACGACGGTCAAGATTCACATAGCCCACCACATCAGCCACCAAATCATCTTGTGGATAAAAACGCAAATATTTTTGAGTGAATTCTAGACCATTTAAACGCATCGAAATTAAGCGGTCAGCCACTCCCTCCGGTAAAGTTGCAGCTAACGTAATTCCGCTTTTTTTAGCAGCAAAAATTTTCACCAACTCAGCCGCATCTCTATTCAATATCGGCGCCAGCCGCAGCGCCATATCCTCATTTGACTTGTCAAACAGCTTGGGATGAGCATAGATAGTGTACACAGGGCGGTCAACAGCCAACACATTATTACTGCGATCCAGCACTGGCCGACGGGGAATAAACGGCCGCAAATTTACCATCTGCTGGTTACGCGCCCTCTCCTTCAACTTCGCGCCCCGCACAATTTGCAACTGATACAAATTAACTCCTAACCCCAACCCCGCCGCCATTAATACGCCCCAGACGATGAATAATCTGGTTTTAATATCAGGCCTCTGCTCTTGAGTATGAGCATTTGATACATCTACCGAACCTCTTTGAGAATTCTGCCTCCGCCTAGTGAACTCTGGAGGCCGAAAATTTCTGAATTTTCTTGGTGACTTCTGCATGATCAGTTCCTGTATCAGTTGTCCTGAAAAAAAGGGGTTAGGGTGGGAGGAGGGGGAAGAGGGGGAAGAGGGGGAAGTGTGGGAGGGGTGGGAGGAGGGGGAAGTGTGGGAGGGGTGGGAGGAGGGGGAAGAGGGGGAAGAGGGGGAAGTGTGGGAGGGGTGGGAGGGGTGGGAGGAAGGAGAAGATAGCAAGCGTCAGCATAAGTTCTTCAATTCTTTTTCTCCCCACACTCCCCACACTCCCCACACTCCCCACACTCCCCACACTCCCCATTTTCAATACCCCAACAATGGAGAGCTTTGCTTCGGTGCTGTAGAATTTGGTGGCAGAGAGGGTACTACATTAGTAGTATCGGCTGCTGGCGGCAAGAAAATTGTTTTAGCAGAAGTTGGTGAATCAAGCCCCGCTGTGGGTTTTTCTGCATCCTCAGCCATTCTATTAGTCAGCGCCGCGTTAGTTGTGGTTAACTGTCGCTCTTGACGCTGTAAATTTTGCAATCTGCGATATCCCTGACTCCATAGTTCTTGAGAATACACACTCCAACCGTAAACTACCAGCGTTGTTGCCACCAACAGAAACGCTGCCACCGAAGAATAGCGCTGTAAAGTATAAAAACGCAATAACCACAACGGTGTTGCTCCAGAATCAGACATTACAGGTAGGTTGAGAAAGCCAAACCTGGGAATTTTCGTCCCCGTCAATTCTGGAGTTGATGCGGGAGCAGCGGATAAATTTTTTGAGGAACGCCGTTGTCTGTTAGCGGGTACTGGATAGCTTTCTGGGGTGTCAGACCTGATACGCCTTGCGCGTCCTTGAGCCAAATTTTTAGTAGAATTTCGTCGAAACCAAGTACCCGTTCCAGAGACAGCTGATTTGCGAGCAGCGGCCATAAATTTTTTAGATGAGAAAACTCTAATTTAGGTTAATTGTTTGTTTTTGCTAAATTGAGAATTGTTGTGTGCCGTCAGTACACAACATCTCTAGCCCTTGTATGGTGCATTCTGAGGTAAATGCCGATCTGGGATAGCATTTTTTTGAATATTGCCTCTAAAGTATGGCAACACCGAGTAGCCAGCGGCAAGAGTTCGCAAACGCTGATAATTTTTGGTATGATAACGCGGTTTTATGAAAAAATTGCCCATCTATAAATTTGGGGATTAAATTATATCTTCTGATGAAAAAATATAATCATAATCGCTGCACTATATTCTACTGTGACGAAAATACTGACAGCCATGAGTTTAGATATCTTCTGGGAAAGCATTTAAAAAAAAGCAACAAATAAGGTATCTTATTCATCAGGCGAAATGTAGTTCTTGCCACATGGTGAACGAGGAGTTATGAAAACAAGAATCTTTGGATTGGCTTTAATTTTAAGTATGGCTACCATGCTGGGAGCCTGCGGCGGTGGTGGTGAATCTGGTGGTACCGGTACTACCAGCACACCTGCGGCTACAAGCGATCCAGCTGATGGTGGAACTCCAGCTGCTACCCCTGCAGCTACCCCCGCAGTTACCCCTGCTGCTTCTCCCACTAAAACCCCCTAGAAGTAGTCTTAATCACCGTACAGCGTTTCTAACGCAAGCGATTAGTCTAGTGATGTCACGTTACTAGATAAAAACCCAGCGGTGACTAAAGTTATAAAGTAAGGCAGAGTATCTCAAGGACACTGGTGAAGATAGTTAACATCCTCACCAGTGTCCATCTAGTTTATGGGGATAGGGCATGGAGAAATAGGGGAGAAAATACAAATAATCAATAACTAATAAACAGATAGTATTTCTATGTTGTTATTGCAATTTAGTACTTCTCACTATTGCCGCAAAGCCCGTTTAGCTTTGGGCTATAAGAAAATCAAATATGAAGTGGAAAATCTGACTCCTGGCTTGCATATCCTCAAAGTTAAGCCCTTAACTGGTTTGACCACAGTACCAGTATTGTTACCCCAGATTAGTGGACAGCCAGAAGCGATCGCTGACTCAACACAAATTTTTAAGTTTCTCGAAAACTACCAACCAACACCGTCGCTATTTTTACCTGACCAAGAACAGCAAACTGAAGCTTGGATGTTAGAAGATTGGTTAGATGAAAGCATTGGCACAGCAACGCGGTTTGTTTACTATCAGTACCGGGCTGGCGAAGGTAAACAAATTGACCCGTCTTTAGCTAGTCAGATCGTCATCGCCGTAGTCCGACAACAGTATAAAATCACCGACGCTAGCGTAAAATTAGCTACTAATAGAATAGCCACAGCCTTAGAAGTATTATCACTCCGCTGGCGCCGAAGTGATTATTTGGTAGGTAATCAGTTGAGTGTGGCTGATATTGCTGCGGCGGCTCTGCTCAGTCCTTTAGCACTGATTCCCTACTACAATCAAAATTATCCTTGGCTATTTGCCCACATTAGGCAAATTCATCAATTGTGTGGCGCAACACTACCACCAGGATTGACTGGAAATGGGAAAACGGCGACATGAAGAGAGCAAAAAAAAGCCAGCGAATATTACTAATTGTTTTTAGCCTCAGTATTACTATTTTGGTGGCATTAGGTAGCCATTGGCAAACAAGAGCTGTGGCTTTACCACCACCAGAAGATATACCAGAAGAGATATTGCGAACAGAGATTATTACAGAAGGGCGATCGCCCATTGACGGCAAACCCTTAACGGCCGCAGAATACGCCGAGCTACAAGAACAGCTACAAACTAGCCCCCCGCCAAAACTCAACTCTAGCCTACGGCAAACTGTCTACCTGATCCAGCTACGTAAAGCGTTGTTACAACTGTTTCCCTTTTTAAATTTTTGATATTTGTCAAGGTTATTCCCTCATCCTCCTCACTCCTTCATCCCCCCTTCAGAGAGAGTCATTCTGATGTACGATAACGGTGACGACAAATTTGCAAATAAATGTAAAGAATATATATAGATATTAAAACGACGTTAGTTGAGTGAGTTGAAGCGTGAGGAATGACCAATCTCGAAAACTACACCTAGCTAACGACCCCAGTGAGAAAAGTAAATTTAGTCAATCACGTTAATACACGTAGGTAGCCTTAATGTCAATGACCACGATCGCTCCTGAACTGGTTAACCGCATCGTTTGGAATCAACATCAAGATCCTTTTGAAGTATTGGGTTCTCATCTCATAGAACTAGATGGTAAAAAAGTTTGGGCTGTGCGAGCTTACCTACCAAACGCCACTGCAGCTTGGGTAGTTATTCCGCAAGAACGCAAGGAATACCCCATGGAAGCAGCCCACCATCCCCACTTTTTTGAATGCACGATTGAAAGCCCAGAACTAGCAAATTATCAGTTGCGCGTTAAAGAAGGGGAACACGAGCGTGTCAGCTATGATCCTTATGCTTTCCGCTCTCCTCGCTTGACTGACTTTGACTTGCATTTGTTTGCAGAAGGGAATCATCACCGAATCTACGAGAAATTGGGAGCGCACCCCACAGAGGTAGAAGGTGTTAAGGGTGTTTACTTCGCGGTTTGGGCGCCCAACGCTCGCAACGTCTCTTTGTTGGGAGACTTTAATAACTGGGACGGGCGACAACACCAAATGCGTAAAGGTGCTACCGGAGTTTGGGAATTGTTTATTCCCGAAATCGGTGTCGGAGAACACTATAAATATGAAATCAAAAATTCCGAGGG
Organism: Fortiea contorta PCC 7126; assembly: GCF_000332295.1. Taxonomy (GTDB): domain Bacteria; phylum Cyanobacteriota; class Cyanobacteriia; order Cyanobacteriales; family Nostocaceae; genus Fortiea; species Fortiea contorta. Next base: position 57,989 of record NZ_KB235931.1, read on the forward strand.
ACACATTTACGAAAAATCCGATCCCTTCGGTTTTCAACAAGAACCCCGCCCCAAAACTGCATCTATTGTCACTGATTTAAACGCTTACACCTGGAGTGATGAAGATTGGTTAGAGAAACGGCGCCATACCGATCCCCTTGCTCAACCAGTTTCAGTGTATGAAGTACATTTAGGCTCTTGGTTACACGCTTCTAGCGCCGAACCCGCTAAATTACCCAACGGTGAAACTGAAGCTGTGGTTACGGTTTCGGATCTCAATCCTGGCGCTCGCTTCCTCACCTACAGAGAATTAGCAGACCGATTGATCCCCTATGTGAAAGAAATGGGTTACACCCATGTGGAACTTTTACCCATCGCCGAGCATCCCTTTGATGGGTCTTGGGGTTATCAAGTCACAGGATATTATGCTCCCACCTCCCGTTTTGGGACTGCTGAAGATTTCATGTATTTTGTTGACCAATGTCACCAACAGGAAATCGGTGTACTTGTCGATTGGGTTCCTGGTCATTTCCCCAAAGATGGACATGGTTTAGCTTTCTTTGACGGTAGTCATTTATATGAACACGCTGACTCCCGCAGAGGTGAACACAAGGAATGGGGTACTCTGGTATTTAACTATTCACGCCATGAAGTACGCAATTTCTTAGCAGCAAACGCGCTTTTCTGGTTTGATAAATACCACATTGATGGTATTCGTGTTGATGCTGTGGCTTCTATGCTTTATCTTGACTATTGCCGTGAAGAAGGCGAATGGCTACCGAATCAGTATGGTGGTCGAGAAAATCTGGAAGCAGCAGATTTCTTGCGTCAGGTAAATCATCTCATCTTTAGTTATTTCCCTGGTACTCTGTCAATTGCTGAAGAATCCACATCTTGGCCGATGGTTTCTTGGCCGACATACACGGGTGGACTGGGTTTTAATTTGAAATGGAATATGGGCTGGATGCATGACATGCTAGATTATTTCAGCATGGATCCTTGGTTCCGCCAATTTCACCAAAACAATATCACCTTTAGTATGTGGTACAACCACAGCGAAAATTTTATGCTGGCGTTGTCCCATGACGAAGTGGTGCACGGCAAGAGCAATATCATTGGTAAAATGCCAGGAGATAGATGGCAAAAGTTCGCCAATGTGCGTGCTCTGTTTGCTTACATGTTTGCTCACCCAGGAAAGAAAACCATGTTTATGAGCATGGAATTTGGTCAGTGGAGTGAGTGGAATGTCTGGGCTGATTTGGAATGGCACTTATTCGAGTATGAACCACATCAGCAATTGAAACAGTTTTTCCAAGATTTAAATCATCTTTATCGTTCCGAACCTGCTTTATATACACAAGATTTTGCTCAGGAAGGATTTGAGTGGATTGATTGTAGCGACAATCGCCATAGTGTGGTTTCTTTTATGCGCCGCGATAAAGATTCTGATGATTTTGTGGTGGTAATTTGTAACTTCACACCCCAACCTCATTCTCACTATCGAATCGGTGTACCTACGGAGGGTTTTTATACTGAATTGTTTAATACTGACGCTCGCAAATATGGCGGTAGCAATATGGGAAATTTAGGTGGTAAATGGACTGAACATTGGTCATTGCACAATCGTCAATATTCTCTGGATTTGTGTTTACCTCCTTTGGGTGTGTTGATTCTCAAATTGGATCAAAAGAAAACGGCTGAGGCGCTACAGTCTTAAATTCTCAATTGGCGTTCTGCTAGAGTCGGTTTTGAGCAAGAGGGTGGGAAAACCCATAGGTGTCAACTTAAGCTACAGATGGCTTATTGCAAGGCTTACCTATCCGCCTTGGAATGAATTCCAAGGCTAATAGGCAAAGTTTACTAAAGTAAACTGAGGATTTTTTAGAATTTTTAGTCATCTTTAGATTACTTTTACTATTAGACTCAGAATTCATTCTGAAGCGGGACATGGATTTCACGTTAAGTTGACACCAATGGGGAAAACCCCGCCCCTCAGCTGATTAATTCATGACATAAAAGCAAAAAATTTCTGCTACTTTGCCGTTTTTGATAGTAAAGTTTAAACCGGCGGGACTGGGTTCTTCAATTGCATAATTTAACCGGCTTACTTTCCCTTCTTGAAGTATGTCATTTTTGCCATAGGTGCTAATTATTTGTGACGGTTTGTCACCTACTTTGATTTTATCTACGGTGGTATATTTAGGACTGTTTGTTTTGATTTGGTAAACAGTAAATTGTTGTGGTTTGACACCTTCAGCTAAATCAATTGTGATGCCTGTATATTTAAGGGTACGAACTTTACCAATTGCAGCCATGAAGCTGTTTTCTATTTTTACAGGTTTACCTAAGATTTTTTTAACTTGTGCTTCAGATATACCAAGTTTTACACCACCTATTCCTAGACGTTCGATGGTAATTTTTTGGGCTTGAGGATTGGGAGCTTGGGAAATTTGCTCATTAGCAGTGACTGGATGATGAATGTAGCTGGTCAAGGAAATAATCACAGTAGCGATCGCTAGGGAAATTGTTCTGAATTTCATGGGATACTCAACTTTTCTCTGGATGAGATTGCAATATGAGACTGGTTATCTTAGGGTAAATACAGAAATTTTGGCAATAGAACCATGACTACAGAACATAGCATCGCGTCTCGTCAACTCGGTTCCACAGGTTTAAGTGTTTTCCCTTTAGCTTTGGGATGTATGGGAATGTCGGGAATGTATGGGACGACGGACGACAACGAAAGTATTGCTACTATTCATGCAGCTCTGGACTATGGTGTAACATTATTGGATACTGGTGATTTCTATGGTAGCGGCCATAATGAGATGTTAATTGGTCGTGCGCTTCAGAATCGTCGAGAAAAAGCTTTGTTATCTGTAAAATTTGGCGCTTTGCGGACTCCCGATGGTGGCTGGGGTGGTGTTGATGGAAGTCCTGCAGCGGTGAAGAATTTTGTAACCTATAGTTTAACTCGCTTGGGTGTGGATCATATTGATGTTTATCGCCTGGCTCGATTAGATCCACAAGTGCCGATTGAAGATACTATTGGGGCGATCGCTGATTTGGTTCAGGCTGGTTATATCCGTTATATTGGGCTATCAGAAGTGGGTGTAGATACCATCCGTCGTGCTCATGCTGTCCACCCTATCAGTGATTTACAAATTGAATATTCTCTGATTAGTCGCACTCCTGAAAGCGAGATTTTTCCTGTGCTTCGAGAACTGGGAATTGGTGTGACTGCTTATGGTGTGCTGTCACGAGGATTGCTGAGTGGTTCAATTCCTACAGGACAAGGCGATTTTAGGACACATTTACCGCGCTTCAGTGGTGAGAATCTAGCTCAGAATCAACGCTTAGTGGCACAATTAACAGAAATTGCTGCAGAGAAAGGTATTCTTCCTGGTCAGTTGGCGATCGCTTGGGTACTGGCAAAGGGTGAGAACATAGTACCAGTAATTGGTGCTCGCAAGCGTACTCAACTTGCTGAATCCTTAGCAGCGGTGAATGTCAACCTCTCCTCCACCGACTTAAACCGGATTGAAGCGGCAATTTCTGCAACAGCGATCGCTGGTTCACGATATGATCAACACCAAATGCAAATGCTCGATAGCGAAAAATAATCTACCGGGAACAGAGTAACTCAATACAAAAATCTTATCCTCACCCCTAACCCCTAATCCCTAACCCCTAATCCCTAACCCCTAATCCCTCCCCTACACAAATCTAAACTTCTTCAGGGCCAAAGTTTTGGGACAATCAAAGTCGGTCTAATAACTCAGCATTTATAGTCCATACTCTAATCGGACTCCGCGTGATTTCAGTTCAAAAGGGAGAACATAGTCATGAAATTGGCTTACTGGATGTATGCAGGCCCAGCGCATATTGGTACACTGCGAATTGCCAGTTCATTTAAAAACGTTCATGCGATCATGCACGCGCCTCTTGGCGATGACTATTTTAACGTGATGCGCTCCATGCTATCGCGGGAGAGAAATTTTACCCCAGTCACTACCAGCGTTGTTGATCGCAACGTTTTAGCTCGTGGCTCCCAAGAAAAGGTGGTAGACAATATTACCCGTAAAGACGCTGAAGAACACCCAGATTTAATCGTCCTCACTCCCACTTGCACTTCTAGTATTTTGCAAGAAGATTTGCACAACTTTGTGGAACGTGCTCAGTTGGAAGCTAAAGGGGATGTGATGTTAGCGGATGTGAATCATTACCGCTATAACGAATTGCAAGCCGCCGATCGCACCTTACATCAAATTGTGCAATTTTATATCGAAAAGGCTCGCAAGCGGGGTGAATTACCAGCAGAGAAAACCGCAAAACCGTCAGTTAACATTATCGGCATTTCTACTCTGGGTTTCCATAACCAGCATGATTGCACAGAGTTAAAACGGCTGATGGCTGATTTAGGAATTGAGGTGAATACTGTGATTCCTGAAGGCGCTGCGGTTAATGATTTGAAAAAAATGCCGCAAGCTTGGTTTAACTTGGTTCCTTACCGCGAACTCGGTTTAACAACAGCCCGTTACCTAGAAGAACAATTCGGCACACCTTATGTAGATATTACTCCAATGGGTGTAGTGGAAACTGCACGGTGTATCCGCAAAATTCAGCAGGTAATTAACGCCCAAGGTGCTGAAGTTGGTTACGAAGAGTACATTAACGAGCAGACATTGTATGTATCACAAGCTGCTTGGTTTTCTCGTTCCATTGACTGTCAGAATTTGACAGGGAAAAAAGCTGTGGTGTTTGGCGACAATACCCACGCCGCCGCCCTGACGAAGATTTTATCACGGGAAATGGGAATTCATGTTGTTTGGGCTGGCACTTATTGCAAGTATGATGCTGATTGGTTCCGGGAACAGGTGAGCGAGTATTGTGATGAAGTGCTGATTACCGATGATCATGGCGCAATTGGAGATGCGATCGCTCGTGTCGAACCTTCCGCTATCTTCGGTACTCAAATGGAACGCCATGTCGGTAAGCGTTTAGATATTCCTTGTGGTGTCATTGCTGCTCCCATCCACGTGCAAAACTTCCCCATTGGTTACAAACCATTTTTGGGTTATGAAGGGACAAATCAGGTAACAGATTTAATCTACAATTCCTTCACTTTGGGAATGGAAGATCATCTTTTAGAAATCTTCGGTGGACACGATACCAAAGAAGTAATTACTAAAGGAATTTCGGCTGAATCTGATTTGAATTGGACAAAAGATGGTTTAGCAGAATTGAATAAAATTCCTGGATTTGTGCGGGGTAAAGTCAAGCGGAACACCGAGAAATTTGCCCGCGATCGCGGTTTCAAAGAAATCAGCGCTGAGGTACTTTATGCAGCTAAAGAAGCTGTCGGGGCTTAGGATTTAAATAAAATTTATTAGGGAGTTAAGAGCAATCTTGACTCCCTATTTTATGCATAATTTTAGTGATCACCATGTGATATTATTTTATTTATATATTAATAATTATTTAAAAAACTATATTAAATATGAATGATGACATAGCGGCATTGTTCGCAGAACTTCGTGAGGCTGGTATTAAACATAGTCCAGAAAAAGTTGTGCGGATTGCTAAACAACCTGATGGGAAAATCGTGTTTTTAGAAGAGGGCAAAGCTGGTAAAAAGGGTAGTGGTTTAGCGCACATAATAGAGCAGCATAGAGATGATTTTGCCAGACGTGGAATTTCAGAAGACGAAATAGCGGATGCTGTCATCGTTGCTATAACTAGAGGAACATTTCTTGGTTATCAGGGAACGGTAGAACCTCGTCGGGAAATCTACGAAATAATTTTCAATGGAGAAACACAATATATAGCCGTGACAGTAAGTAATAATGGTTATATAGTTGGAGCCAACCCTGCCTCATTACCATAATTCCACCTGAATCATTATGGCAATAAAGATTAAACTAATGGCTGATTATGGATGCGATCCTTTATGGTGGGCAGATACTGATAAAGTGGGTAACATCGATCCAGTCAAACTACCCCTAAGTTCAGGAATTATTAGCCGATTGCAAAAATGGGCGTCTGCTTACAATGCAACATTAAATTGGGATGACCCAGCTAATTCACCAGGTTTTCTCAATGAACGTGCGGAATCTGCTTTTGAAGCAGAAGGTGTTAGCTTGTGGAAGCAGTTGCAAAAAGAACTTGCACCTAATTATAAAGTTGTTTATTTCAGTGAGTCATTACGTAAGGTTGTAACTCATCCTGATGAATTAGAAGTTTTGCATGTTAGTAATTTTCAAGAGGGGTTAGAGACTAGGGGATAGGGGATAGGGAAAAATATTTTCATTGTTTCTTGTCAGCTTTTGCTCAAGGTCAAATTTAGTAAGCATTTAAGCTAAATGCTGACTCTTTTCGGTGTTTTCCGCAAGCAAACTGGAGTTTGTTTAGTCATTTAAGCTAAACGCTTTCTCATTTCGGTGTTTTCCGCAAGCAAACTGGGGTTTGCTGACTCATTTGAGCTAAATGCTTTCTCATTTTGGTGTTTTCCGCAAGCAAACTGGAGTTTGTGTACTCATTTGCGTAATTCCCGCAATCAGATGAGCGATCGCTATCATAGCTGGAGAAATTCCCAAAGCGATCGCAAAGCTTTAAATTGAAAAAGAATCATATAGGACATTTATGAAATACAACTTGCAAACACTGGCTCAACTTTACAAAAACGCACTCCTCAACGATGTACTCCCTTTTTGGGAAACTCACTCGATTGATTGGGAGCAGGGCGGCTACTTTACTTGTCTTGACCGCCAGGGTAAAGTATATGATACAGATAAATTTATTTGGTTGCAAAATCGCCAAGTGTGGACTTTTTCCATGCTTTGCAACCAGTTGGAAAAGCGGGAAAATTGGTTAAAAATTGCGAGCAATGGTGCAAATTTCCTCTCTCAACATGGCAGAGACAGTGAGGGTAATTGGTATTTTGCTCTCACCCGTGGAGGTAAACCATTAGTTCAACCTTACAATATCTTTTCTGATTGCTTTGCAGCAATGGCTTTTAGTCAATACGCTCTCGCTGCTGGGGAAGAGTGGGCGAAGGATGTGGCGCTACAAGCTTACAATAATGTTTTGCGTCGCCAAGATAACCCCAAGGGTAAGTATACCAAAACTTATCCAGGTACGCGCCCGATGAAATCTTTGGCTGTGCCGATGATTTTAGCTAACTTAACTTTAGAAATGGAGTGGTTATTACCTAGTGAAACTTTGGAAAATGTTTTAACCGCAACTGTTGAGGAGGTGATGAATGATTTTCTGGACAAAGAACGGGGATTAATGTTTGAGAATGTTGCTCCTGACGGTTCCCACATTGATTGCTTTGAAGGAAGGTTGATTAATCCTGGTCACGGTATTGAGGCGATGTGGTTTATTATGGATATCGCTCGTCGTCACCAAGATGCAAAAACAATTAACCAAGCTGTGGATGTGGTGTTAAATATCCTCAATTTTGCTTGGGATGATGAGTATGGCGGGTTGTATTATTTTATGGATGCACAGGGATATCCACCGCAGCAACTGGAATGGGATCAAAAGTTGTGGTGGGTTCATTTAGAGTCTTTAGTTGCATTAGCGATGGCTTATCGTCTCACAAAACGTGAAGTCTGTTGGCAATGGTATCAAAAAATCCATGATTATGCTTGGTCGCACTTTGCAGATGCAGAATATGGTGAATGGTTCGGCTATCTTAATCGTCGTGGGGAAGTATTGTTAAATCTTAAAGGTGGAAAATGGAAAGGCTGCTTTCATGTACCCCGTGCATTATATCTTTGTTGGCAGCAATTTGAGGCGTTGAGTCAAGAGTCAGTTTAGTTAAATTAAAAGTAGATTTATCGGATGAAAATTTTATGGTTGTTACCCCGAAGCGATTCACCGTTGACGAGTATCATCAGCTAATTGAATTGGGATTTTTAAAGGAGGGCGATCGTCTAGAATTAATTCACGGAGAACTGATCCAAATGGTAGCGAAAGGAACACCCCATACAGTTTGTGGCGCTATTCTGTGCCAACAACTTGATCGTCTATTAGCCGATAGGGCTACTGTTCGCGCACAAGATCCAATTACACTTCCTGATGATAGCGAGCCAGAGCCAGATGTCGTTATAGTACGCGGAAATCACCTTGATTATCTGGCTCATCATCCTTACCCTGAAGATATTTTACTAGTTGTGGAGATTTCTGACTCCACACTGATCTACGACCAAACAAAAAAGCTAGCTTTGTATGCAGAAGCGGGAATTTTTGATTACTGGATAGTGAATTTAATTGTTAATCAGCTTGAAGTTTATCGTCAACCTTATAAAAATGCTCAAGGTGAATATAGCTATGTTTACAAACAGATTTGTCTACCCCATCAATCAATTGCTATTCCTGGATTTGAAGATGTAATTTTAAATTTAAATAGAATTTTTCCCAATTTTTAGTAATAGATTTTGTAGGTTGGGTGAAGTGTAACGCAACCCAACCTACTTTTAATGAACTACTTGGTATTTTCCTTCAACTCACGGGCGCTTCTCTTCGCGGTGCTGGGATAAACAGAACCGAAATCTTTGACAGCTTCTGCTGATTCTTTACCAATTCTCTTAATTCTTTCCCCAGGGTCGCCCTTAGTTTCCCGCGCTTCTTGATTCCATTCACCAGTTGTTTTTGGTCTTTCGGAGTTATCTTGATGCACTACTCGATCAAGACTTTTGGTTACAGCTTTGCTAGCATGATTACCATCAACATTTGTTGTCAACACTACAAACCCAACTATAGCAATTGCTAAAAAACGTTTGAAGTGGAGGTCTTTAAGTACAGAACCGATGTGAGCAACTGCTCTAGAAATCAGATTTGTCATGATAAAACTCCGTTAATTTATTCTCAATGCTTTGCACAGTTTTGCGATTTTCAGAGTAAAAATTTAGAGCACACGAGATACTCTGAACTCAATTAGAATAACTATAAACTCCCGAAAAATTCCTCTAACAGAAGTCGTAGCTTCGTTGTAAATTTCAACTACTTCCGGCGACAATTAAATCTCTGTTGCAAGCAAGATGCTAATTTTCCTACAGTTATGCAGACTTGATGCGACTATTACGGTACGATATCCCCTAATTGCCTTTGTGCAATTTATGTGGGGAGCAAGAAGATGACAGAAAATATGATAGTACCGGATACAGACAATTTTACTAATATTGCCGAGCAATTTACGCCGCAAGGAAGAGTGACAGATATTCAAGCTTTTGGTAATGGTAATATAAATGACACCTTTTTGGTGACATTAAATTCTCCAGATATTCAGCATTTTGTCTTGCAACGCATCAATACACATGTATTTAGACAACCAAAGCTGGTGATGCAAAACATGCGTATCTACACTGAACATGTTTATCAACGGTTGCAAAAGACACCAGTTAATCGGCGCTGGGAAGTACCCCGCGTACTGTTAACTCAGGATCATCAGGAGTATTGCATAGATGAAGCTGGTTCTTTCTGGCGAGCAATTAGTTTTATTGAAAGTTCGCAATCTTTCGATACCCTAAAAGATGCATCTCTAGCTAGGGAAATTGGCTATGCGCTGGGTACATTCCATCATCTCATCAGCGACTTACCCCCAGAAAACTTAGCTGACACTCTAGCAGGATTCCACATCACACCGCTTTATCTGCAACATTATCAGCAAGTGCTGGCAAAAACTAGTGTGCAAACGTCCCCAGAAGTTAATTATGGCTTGCAATTTGTGAGCGATCGCACAACCTTTGCAGATATTCTCGAAAATGCCAAAGCTACAGGTAAATTACCTCTGCGTCTCATGCATGGTGATCCGAAAATTAACAACGTCATGTTTGATATGATTACTGGCAAAGCCGTTAGTGTGATTGACCTAGACACAGTAAAGCCCGGTTTAGTACATTATGATATTGGCGACTGTTTGCGGTCGGGTTGCAATCCTGCAGGCGAAGAAACTGAAGACTGGGAAAATGTTTACTTTGAGCCGGAGCTTTGCCAAGGTATATTGCAAGGATATCTTGCTGTCGCCAAAGCTTTTCTCACAGAAAATGATTACATCTATATATATGATGCCATCCGCCTGATTGCCTTTGAATTAGGGTTGCGATTTTTTGCTGATTATTTAGCCGGGAATGTTTACTTTAAAACCAAGTATCCCGAACACAATTTAATTAGAGCGCTGGTGCAATTTAAATTAACTGAAAGTATCGAAGCGCAAGCAACAACAATTGACCAGATTATTCAGAAAATGAAATGAATTCTCAGCCGTTTTTCCTCAAACCTTTTTTTGCTTCCGAGTCCTTACCGACCGTCAACATTACAGGTAACATAGCTCGAACAGACAATCATCTCGCTATCGAGTATACAATCAGCGGCGACCTCAAAGAAATCATCATTGCTTCGCCAACAGATACACCAACTAGAAAACATGAATTGTGGGAGAATACCTGTTTTGAATTTTTCCTTGGTGTGAAGAACTCTACTCAATATTGGGAATTTAATTTTTCTCCTAGTGGAGATTGGAATGTTTATCGCTTTGATGATTATCGCCAAGGAATGCGAGAAGAAACAGCTTGGACACAGTTACCGTTTAGTGTACAAAATTTAGCTGACAGTTTAGCGATCGCTCTCCAGATAAACTTAAATCAAATCCTCTCACCAACACAAGCCATCGAAGTTGCTATCACCACCGTCATTCAACACAAAGACAGCAAAATTACTTACTTTGCTCTCACCCACCAAGGCGCAGAACCAGACTTTCACCGTCGGGATAGTTTCACCATAGAACTGTGAATTTGTCAATTATTTGTTATTGATTATTTCTCCTACATCTTCCTCACTGAGACAATTACTGATAAATAAAAATTTATAACGCAAAAATAGCACAATACAAACTTATTACCGCGCCACCACGCAAGGAAAAATTACCCACTTCTGCATTTACCGTTGTATCTCCCGCAACGAAGTAAAAAAAAGCTCACTTAACCCAAGCCATTTTGGCAATAAAAAATCAGGGGATGCGTGCTAAGTTTTAAATCCATCATCTTGCGTTCCCACCCATGCATTTGTACTATTTACAACCCCAACACCTAGAGGAATTAGCCAAGAGCAGTGGCATAGATTTACACACGGTGAGGCTAAATTTTCTGTCTCTCCAAGGCGCAAACACCTATGAATACTTGTTAATTTCAGAACTACTTCCCCGCACCAACACCGGAATGGTAAAATGTGGCTGGCTACAACGTTACGCCCACATCAGTGCAGGTGGTTGGTGGTGTTCTGGACTAGATCCCCTCAACAATTGGCAATTAATGGAGTGGGGATGCTTCAAGCCCAACCAACCCCGACAAAATAACGACGGAAAGCCCATTAAATACGAGCATCCCCCCAGCACCCCCACGCGATTATTTTGTTTGCGAGTTCCGCTACATATATGGGAACAAGTAGCCCAACGTTATCACCTCACCATGCCTGACAATATCAGCATTGCTCCCAATGGAGAAGCTTTGGGTTTTTGGTCATGGGTGATGACACAAAACATTCCCATAGTAATTTGCGAAGGCGTCAAAAAAGCTGCAGCGTTGTTAACACAAGGTTACGCAGCCATCGGAATTCCTGGAATCACCAGCGGTTATCGAGTCATCAAAGACAAATTTGGTAAAATTACCCGTCGTCAGCTAATTCCCGACTTAGCAACATTTGCAATTAAACAACGCAGCTTTTATATTTGTTTTGATTTTGAAACTAAACCTAAAACAATAGCCGCTGTTAATAACGCCATTTCCCAACTTGGCTTTTTATTACAAGAAAAAAATTGCCCAGTCAAAGTTATTGAACTACCGGGATTAGAAAAAGGTGTTGATGAATTTATTATTGCTAAAGGTGCAAATAATTTCGAGAAAATCTATCGCCAAAGTCTTGATTTAGAAATTTATCTAGCCCAAACCAAACCCCATACAGAATTAACTATTCCTGCTGCTCTTACCGTCAACTGTCAATACTTAGGAGAAATTCCCTTTCCCACCACCGGGTTAGTAGGAGTGAAATCCGCCAAAGGCACAGGTAAAACCACAGGATTAAAAGCCGTAGTTAACCGAGCTAAAGCTACAAATCAACAAGTTTTATTAATTACCCACCGCATCCAATTAGGGCGGTTTTTATGTGAAAAAATCGGCATTAATTGGGGAATACCTAAAAAAGAAATAGAGACAAGTCATCTTCCCAACCAATTACCCACAGCATCATCGGTTATAACTTGGGAAACCAACACAACCCAGAGGCTCTCCAATTCCTTCGGCTTATGCATTGATTCTATTTGGAAACTAAATCCTCAAGATTGGCAAGGCTCAATCATCATTCTCGATGAAGTAGAACAGTCATTATGGCATCTCCTGAATAGCAATACTTGTAAACAAAAGCGTGTTAAAATTCTCAAAATCTTTCAGCAGTTAATTTCCACAGTTTTAACAACAGGGGGATTAATTATTGCTCAAGATGCTGATTTATCTAATGTTTCTTTAGAATATTTACAAGGCTTATCGGGAATTAAATTAACTCCTTGGGTACTCGTCAATCAATGGCAACCTCAACGCGGTTGGGATGTGACATTTTATGATTCTCCTAACCCCACACCACTAATTCATCAACTAGAATTAGACTTAATCGCCGGACGCAAATGTTACGTCACCACAGATAGCCGGACTGGGCGTTATAGTTGTGAAACCATCGAACGTTACCTCAAAGAAAAACTAGAAAAATTACGACAGCAATTTCCTAAATCCTTAGTGATTAGTAGTCACACAACAAATACACCAGGACACGCAGCAGTTGATTTTGTTGCAGATATTAATCAAAAAATTATTGAATACAACACAGTTTTTGTGACGCCGAGTATTGGCACAGGAATTAGTATAGATATTCAACATTTCGACCGCGTTTATGGTATTTTTCAAGGAGTAATTCCCGATTCAGAAGCAAGACAAGCATTAGCCAGAGTCAGAGATGATGTACCGCGTGTTGTTTGGTGTGCCAAGCGAGGTATCGGTTTAATTGGTAGCGGTAGCACGAATTATCGCTTGTTATCTCATTGGTATCAGGAAAATCAAAAAGATAATTTAGCGCTGCTGAGTCCTTTACATAAAATAGATGTAGATTTGCCCTTAGTTTATGACCCCATACATCTACGAACCTGGGCGAAACTATCCGCTAGAGTCAACGCATCTATTCGTCTCTATCGCCAATCTCTTCAAGATGGTTTAATTGCCGATGGACATCAAATTTGGACTCGGAGTAACGCCGTTCACAACAACATTATTCGAGATTTAAGACTGACATTTTTAGCGACAGAGCCAACAGATTTAGCCACTCGCCAAAGGTTAATTTTAGAAATTGTCAAAGTTAAAAAAGATTGGGAACAAAGTCGCCAAAAAGCCAAAGAAATTAAGCGCAAAATGCGAGACATTAAATTGCAAAATCAATTAGTAGCAGCAACCGCTGTCGCCACAGCCAGAGATATCGACTATGTTGAATATGAACAGTTATTAGTCAAGCATTCTCTCACCGACGCAGAGCGCAACCAAATTCATAAATACCTACTCAGACAAAGATATGGCATCACAGTTACCCCTCTATTAAAACTACAAGACGAAAAAGGTTACTATTGCCAATTATTACTTCATTATTATCTCACCCATGAAAGCGAGTATTTTCACATCCGAGATCAACAAGAATGGTATCAACAATTATCTTGGGGTGATGGTCAAGTTTTTCTTCCAGATTTAAAAACTTACACCCTCAAAGTAGAAGCCATGCGAGCTTTGGGAATGCTACAATTTCTAGAACCAGAACGAAAATTTAATGAAAATGACCCAGATTTAATTCTCTTAAAAAATCTCGCTTCCCAAAACAATAAACACATCAAAAGAGTCTTAGGAATTAACTTAGTAGGAGACAAACAGCAGGTTTCAACAATGACAATCCTCAGCCGCCTATTAAATTTGTTGGGTTTGAAACTGCAGCGGCTAAATAATGTCTACCAAATTGATGCACAAACAACAAAAGACGGGAGACAACAAATATTTGCCATTTGGCATCAACGGGATCAACTAATGTTAGCTCATGTGAAGAGTCACGATTGCGAAATAAAGGATAAAGGTCTATCCTCTGCGCCTCTGCGCCTACCCTGCGGGAAGCCGCTCCGCGTCTATGCGTGAGATAAAAACCAACCCACCATTCAGCAACGCCGATTTTTGAATTACATATTCAAATTCAGCAACGCCGAAAAACGACTAACCCATCCATGCAATATTGATCAACCAGCATTCATCATATGCGAACATAATAACTTGTAGCCGACATCTGCATAGAGGTTTAACGTGGATACCATCGCTATCCCTACCCCCAATCGCCCAATTAATGCCACAGTAGAGATTCCTGGTTCTAAGAGTATTACTAATCGAGCATTACTGGTAGCTGCATTAGCTCAAGGCGACTCGATTTTAGAAAATGCTTTATTTAGCGACGACAGCCAGTATTTTGCCAAATGTTTAGAAAATTTGGGTATTCCCATCACACTGAATTCTCATCACGCGCAAATTCAGGTGTCGGGAAAAGGTGGAGAAATTCCCACTCAACAAGCAGATTTATTCGTCGGTTTAGCGGGAACAGCCGCTAGGTTTATCACGGCGATGGTAGCATTGGGTAATGGTGAATATCGCCTCGATGGTGTACCTCGAATGCGGGAACGCCCCATGGGTGACTTGCTGAAAGTGTTGCAAACAGGGGGGACAACCGTTAATTTTGAGGGCAATCCTGGTTTTATGCCCTACACTATTTACGGACAGGGATTTGCTGGTGGACATATCCGCTTACCAGCTAATCAAACTAGTCAGCAACTATCAGCATTGTTGATGATTGCACCCTACGCTCAAGCAGATACAACTATTGAAGTGGAAGGGACGCTGGTTTCTCAATCTTATGTACAGATGACATGTCGCCTGATGGCAGACTTTGGTGTAGAAGTCAATCAAAATGGCGAAAATCTCTTTCAAATTCCCGCAGGTCAGCGCTACCAGCCTAGGAATTATACTATAGAACCAGATGCGTCTAATGCTTCTTACTTTTTTGCTGCCGCCGCCGTCACTGGTGGAAGGGTGCGGGTAAAGTATTTGACTAAAAAATCCTGTCAAGGTGATATTCTGTGGCTAAATGTTTTAGAACAGATGGGTTGTCAAATTGAGGAAGGGGATGATTACACCGAGGTGAGGGGGCCGAAACAATTGCAGGGCATTGATATTGATATGAATGATATGTCAGACTTGGTGCAAACTTTGGGAGCGATCGCACCTTTTGCCACTTCACCTGTTACCATTCGGAATGTGGAACACATACGCTACAAAGAAACTGAACGCATCCGCGCCGTTGTCACCGAATTACAGCGCCTAGGCGTGACAGTAGAAGAATTTGCAGACGGGTTAAAGATTGAACCCAGCGTAATTACTCCCGCACCCATTGAAACTTATCACGACCACCGCATGGCAATGGCATTTGCTGTGACCGGTTTAAAAGCACCAGGAATCATCATCAAAGACCCCAATTGTACAGCAAAAACCTTCCCAGATTACTTTACTCGATTCTTGCAGATGATCGAAAATTAATTATTTCCTCACTCATTCATTCCCCAATAGGAACTATATAATGTCTAACATCCTTACAGAAATGCCCGTACTAGCTCGTCATGAAGGAGATTGGGTAGGCACATATACAATAGTTGATGCTACAGGTAGAATTATTGATAACTATGCATCTCACTTAACTTGCCAATTTCCCGAAAATAGCCCCTTTTCTTACTACCAAATCAATCGCTATAAATGGCCTGATGGTAAACAAGAAGAATATAGATTTCCCGGAAATTATTGTGAGCAAAAACTGTGGTTTGATACAGACCGCATCCAAGGCAAAGCCTGGGAAGTAGACGACTCAACAGTGATTTTGTCATTCGTTTATAAAGCAGCACCAGAGATTAGCGTCTACGAAATGATCCAAATTAGCTCTGATAATAACCATCGTGCTCGTACCTGGCATTGGTTTAAAAATCATCAAATTTATCAACGCACCCTCATCAACGAAGAACGATTAAAAGAATCACTGTAAAATTGTCTCAGAATAAATCAAATCCATATTATATTTATCAGGTGCGTTACACTTTGTTAACGCACCAATAGTATTTAATCTCAAGAGTTTCAACTATGGCCAAAAACGACAAAATTAATTTCTCTAATCCTAGTGGCTTTCCCGAATTTCTGCCTAGTGAAAAACGCCTAGAATTATATTTATTAGATACCATTCGCAGAGTGTTTGAAAGCTATGGATTTACACCTATCGAAACTCCCGCAGTTGAACGTCTAGAAGTGCTGCAAGCTAAAGGCAATCAAGGCGATAATATCATTTATGGTATTGAACCGATTTTGCCAGCAAATCGCCAAGCAGAAAAAGACAAAGCCGGCGAAACAGGTTCAGAAGCGAGAGCGTTAAAATTTGACCAAACAGTTCCTTTAGCAGCTTACATTGCGCGTCACTTAAATGAATTAACGTTTCCTTTTGCTCGTTATCAACTCGATGTAGTTTTTCGTGGTGAACGAGCAAAAGATGGGCGATTCCGTCAGTTTCGCCAATGTGATATTGATGTAGTTGCTCGAACGCAATTGAGTTTACTTTATGATGCTCAAATGCCGGCAATTATCACTGAGATATTTACAGCAATTAATATCGGTGATTTTCTAATTCGCATCAATAACCGCAAAGTCCTCACAGGTTTCTTTCAGTCAATGGGAATCGCTGAAAATAAAATTAAAACCTGTATTAGCATTATTGATAATTTAGAAAAAATTGGCGAAGCTAAAGTTAAACAAGAATTAGAAAAAGAAGATATTTCAGCAGAGCAGACTGCAAAAATTATTGATTTTATTAAAATTAATGGCAGTGTTGACACAGTTTTAGAAAAACTTCAACATTTAGCGCAAAGCCTCCCAGAAGCAGAACAATTTGCTTTAGGAGTGAGTGAATTAGCAACAGTAATTACAGGCGTGCGTAACCTAGGAGTTCCCGAAAATCGTTTCTGTATTGATTTAGCGATCGCTCGTGGTCTAGACTACTATACAGGCACAGTCTACGAAACAACTTTACTAGGACATGAAACTTTAGGTAGTATTTGTTCTGGTGGTAGATACGAAGAATTAGTCGGCACATTTTTAGGCGAAAAAATGCCTGGTGTCGGTATTTCCATCGGTTTAACGCGGTTAATTAGTCGCTTGCTAAAAGTCGGAATTCTTAATACCTTAGCTGCGACACCAGCACAGGTAATGGTAGTAAATATGCAAGATGAATTAATGCCAATTTATTTAAAAATTTCTCAGCAACTCCGCCAAGCTGGTATCAATGTAGTCACTAGTTTTGATAAAAAAGGTTTAGGAAAGCAATTCCAACTAGCTGATAAACAAGGAATTCAATTTTGTGTAATTATTGGCTCCGAAGAAGCAACAGCACAAAAATCTGCACTTAAAGATTTACAAACAGGTGAGCAAATAACAGTAACTTGGGATAACTTAGCCGCAGAAATTAAACAAAGATTGAAGGATGAAGTATGAAGGATGAAACCAATATCAGAGAAGATTGGGGTGGAGACGGTAGAGGAAGAATGAATTTATCGGGGAGACACACAGCAATTTCTCCTACATATATACCCCGAAAATATCAATTCTTTCATACGAACATTGTCACCATAGAAAATGATTGGCGAATACCAGGAATGCCAGATAATGTAATAACTGGAAACCGTCAACTATTAACATGGCATGATAACGGTGCATCTACTGCCAAAATAACTCTACCACCTAACTTTGCAGCCCCAGCCGGCGTCTTCACCGCAGATTTAGAAATTTTCGTCCTCAAAGGTACAATTCAAATAGATGAATGGCAACTTAGCAAACATAGTTATTCATTTATCCCTGCAGGTGTGAAAGTAGGCCCTTGGCAAGTTTTAGATAGAGAAGTTGAAATTCTTTGGATGGAAAACAGCCTCCTCAAATATACAAATGCAGAGCATAATCATCCAGACGCCAAATTACACGAATTCATCCCCGCATTAGATAGTAAATTATTACCTTGGAGTAAATCAGATACAGTTCAATTTGTGCAAGCAAGCAAAAAATGGCTGAGAAAAGATAGCCAAGGAGGGGGCGTATGGTTGCTGAGTATATTGCCACATTATGACGGCAAATATCAAATGATTCAATCATATAATGAAGAATCTTACGGTCTAGCTGGGTACTGCGATATCGGCAATTATCGCTTTGCAAAAGACAATTTTGGTTACGTTCCCAGCTTCACAACAGTCCCCAGACACACAACAGACGATGGCGGTTTATTCTTCGTCCGCATTGACAGAGATTTATCCAAACACGGAACAGTTTTATCATACATCCATCAAGATTAATTTCCAGTTACTAAACCTCTTACAAAAGTCGTTCTTAGCGTTCTTTTCTTTGCGCCTTTGCGCCTTTGCGCGATAAAAATCATCCCATCAATATGCAAAACCAATAATCTAACATCTCTTTAAATAACGCCCAATTGGCGAACCTAAAACCTGACCGTTGTCATAAATCAAATTTCCTCGCAAAAAAGTACTTTTCACGCGCCCCGTCAACTCCATACCTGCAAAAGGAGTGTAACCTTGTTGCGATTCCGATTCCGCAGCATTCACCGTGAAAGTTTCATAGGGATTAACTAACACCAAATCTGCATCATAACCAATCGCAATATCGCCCTTTTCTAACAAACCAAAACGCCGAGATGGGTTCCAAGATAACAATTTAGCCATGTGGTTGTAAGACATTCCCCGCTTACTACCTTCACTAAATACACCTGAAAGCAAATATTCTGTACCACCAAAACCAGATTTTGCTAACCAAATATTATTCGGGTGTTTAACACTTCTTTTTTGTTCAGCAGCACAACAAGCATGATCACTAACTATCCAATCTACTTGATGATTAAGCACTGCTTGCCATAAATATTCTACATCAGCACGGGGACGAATTGGGGGGTTAACTTTCGCCCAAGTATTCGCAGGAGTATCAACATCTAAAAGCAAATGTCCCACAGTTACTTCTCGGCGAAAGTTAATATGAGGAAAAGCAGTTTGCATAGTTAAAGCTGCTTCCATTGCTTTACGCGAACTCAGATGCAATAAATTGATATTGGCACAATTAGTTTCATGAGCTAAATAAGCAGCAATGCAAATTGCTAAACCTTCCGCATGAGGGGGACGCGCCGCACTGTAAGCCTGTAGCCCACTCAAACTAGAATCATTTTCTACTATTTTTGTATAAGCGTTCAAAATCTCCGCAACTTCGCAATGTAAACTCAAACTAATAGTATCTTTTGCTTGTGGATGTTTGGCAATTAAACGAGTGATACCGCGCATAATAAATTCAAAATGAGCAAAGTCATACCTTTCCTCTTTATTAATCATTAAAAACAGGTTTTGTTTCTCTGATAAACCATGCAATCCATAACCACCATAAAACATGAATATTTTAAATGAAGATACACCATATTCCTCAAACAATAATGGTATTTCATCAATATGTTGTCCAGCGATAGGGGCGACATGATAGCTGTAATCAACAAAGAAATTACCTGCAGATAACGCTAAAACTTCCGGAAAAAAATCTTGATAAGAGCCACCTTTATTGAGATAATACTGCCCTGTGCGGATGTAGTTGAGACTAGTTGTGACTCCCCCCATTGCAGCTGCTTTGGTTTCTGTGACTGCATCTTTGTCTAGAGGTTGATAAATACCAATGTGCATGTGGGCGTCCACAACCCCTGGAAACCCTAGCAAATTTTGGGCATTAAATACTTCTTTACCTTCATCTGGGTTAATATTAGGAGCTATCTGAGCAAATTTCCCGTCTTTAATTCCTAAATCCAGTAGTTCAACAGTATCTTGATGGGGGCGAACTACATGTACATTTTTAATGATTATATCTAATAAGGGAGATTCAGACACAACATACCTCACGATAAAATGATTATATAACCCAAAGTCCAGATAATATTAATATAGATATG
Source organism: Fortiea contorta PCC 7126 (assembly GCF_000332295.1). GTDB lineage: Bacteria > Cyanobacteriota > Cyanobacteriia > Cyanobacteriales > Nostocaceae > Fortiea > Fortiea contorta. The sequence continues at coordinate 78,104 of NZ_KB235931.1, forward strand.
TTTGATTGCAGCTTTGTCTCAGTTCCAATTCAGAACTCTGGGCATAGTTTTTTAGTCAGTAATGCTCACACCCTACCGGAAGTTATATCAAATTCCCTAAATATGTAACATTTTTTGATGAAACCATCTGCAGGAGAGAAACAAATGGCAGTTTTTAATGAATATCATCTAGATGCAAAGCAATTTCCTTTTCTCAAGAACTTTCAAGAAAATTGGCAAGTGATTAGAGATGAATTTATATATTTTAAGCAACAGGCGTCTGATGAAGAATTAAAGTTTGCTGATGAGATATTAAGTCCTAAAAACAAAACGATTAAAACTAAAGGTAATGCTAAATATAGCGCTTTGGGAATTTTGTTTCAAGGTATGTTTATTGAAACATATATCCAAAATTATCAAATCACATATCCTGATTATCAACCAAATGAGGCAGCAAATAAAGCACTGGCTTTGAGAACAAAATATTTTGCCAATTTGGCTCAAGTGATAGCAACAGTTAACGTTGATGATCCAATTATTAGAAACGTTTATTTTGGTACATTCCATCCAGGTTTAGACGTCAAGCTGCATGTAAATTATAACCCGCACATGAATCGTGGATATTTAGGATTGATTGTACCTGCAGGGGATGTGGCTATGAAAATTTGCCACGATTTATTTTATTGGCAGGAAGGAAATTTCATGATTTTAGATCATAGCTATCCCCACTGTCCACATAACTATACGAATTATGACAGAACTGTCTTAGTGGTAGACTTTTTTAAGCCAGACCAGCCGAGGGAAGACGTCTTGCAATTTGAAAAAGAGCAAGTTACAAAACGTATGCAAGATAATCCTTATAGTTTAGGTGTTTTCGGTAAAAATGATCAGGCTAAAACTGAAGATTTTATCAAGTATGGTTTGGCTCATCAGCTAGAATGGGATAAAGCTTTATGAGCTAAATATAGCAGTTCCCAATTACATGAAAAACACTCTTTTGAATGTATTCGTAAACTGTAAAAATTATGAATTAATATCAAAAAAGAGTAATATTGTTGTGGGTGAGAGTGTGTTTTTTAGCGTTGTAATCCCGACTTATAATCGCCAGCCAATTTTAGCTAAGTGTCTGCTAGCTCTAGAAGCACAAGAGTTGACAGACATGAGTGCTGTTACTGGTTATGAAATTGTTGTGGTAGATGATGGCTCTACCGATGGTACATTAGCATGGTTAGAGGAGAATAAAGACCAGTTTCCTCATGTCCGCTGGTTTGAGCAAGACCATGCTGGCCCTGCAGTAGCTCGAAATTTAGGGGTAAAACAGGCAATAGGAGAGATAATTATCTTTATTGATAGCGATTTAGTCGTGCTATCGAACTTTTTGCAAGCCCATGCAGATGCATTATTGCAAGGAAAAGAGAAATTAGCAAGCGATCGCTTTTTTACTTACGGTGCAGTAATTAATACTAGTAACTTCGCCAATCCCACCGCTGAACCTTACAAAATCACAGATTTCTCAGCCGCATTCTTTGCTACCGGTAATGTAGCTATCCCTAAACATTGGTTAGAAAAAGCCGGACTCTTTGACACCAGCTTTCAACTTTATGGCTGGGAAGATTTAGAACTAGGCGTCAGATTAAAAAAACTCGGTTTAAAACTAATCAAATGTCCAGCAGCCGTTGGTTATCACTGGCATCCACCATTTAGTTTAGCGCAAATTCCCCGCTTAATTGACCAAGAAATGCAACGCGGTCGCATGGGTGTTTTATTCTATCAAAAACACCCCACTTGGGAAGTACGAATGATGATTCAAATGACTTGGTTTCATCGCTTATTGTGGGGTATTCTCTCTCTCAATGGCGCACTAAACGAGCGGACAATGGCACCATTTTTGCAATGGCTAATTAATCTAGGTAAACCCCAATTAGCTTTAGAAATCGCCCGCATCTTTCTCAATTGGTACAACGTCAAAGGCGTTTATGAAGCATATAGCAAAATCAATTAAATAAAGTGATGTATCTAGTTTGTAGTCAGAACTTTAGTTCGGCTACTAAATCCCTGACTACAAACTCTAGCATTTTAACTCAAATTAACTCGCACAATTACATCATTGAAATCTTGATCACCACCATTTGGTAAATCCTCAAAGCCAAAAGTGTTATTACCTAATAGCCGAACATGATTCACTTGTTTGTCGCTATTAGGATTAGCGCCCAAGAACGAGAAATAAACAGGATTTTCGCGGCTGATATATGTGCTGGGATCACCATTAGCAATGATAAATGGTGCAAATATGGCATTAGGACTAAATTTTCCTTGGGCTGTTACCGTTGCTTGATTAATTCCAGTAAAACCTGCGACCCTACTATTAATTGCTGCTTGAGTGTAACCAGAATCCCCAGGTTTATAAACTGTACCATTAATATTAATAGTACCAGTTTCATCAGTCACTTTATAAAAGCCAATAAAGTTATCATAACCTGCTTCTCTGTTGATCACAAAAGTAGCGTTGACCTTATCAGTCACATAAAGCAGTTCTGCATTTGTAGCGCCTTGCTGACCAGATGTATTACTCAAACCTGAATCTAATGGTTGATTGGTCGCTTGCAGATTTACCACTAGATTTGGGAAGCTGAGAGAGAAATTACCATTTCCTGAATCTTTGATATTTTGGGTAGCTGAAAACACTACATCACCGTAGCTACCTTTATTGATAACACTCTTAGTTGTATTGCCTTGAACCAAGTAAAATCTGACATTAGCATCAGAATTTAATTGCAGCGATCGCACTACATCACTATTATTAAATCCATTCGGTAAATTAGCAATAGTGGAGAAAAGTATCTTGGCTCTTGCTAAGGCTGCTTTGGCGTAACCTTCCGCACCTGGAAGCAGTGAATTACCTGCACTATCTCTAATAGTACCCGCTGCATCATCAACATTAAACACACCCAATTCATTCAATTGATTAGCATTAGGAGTGCTGCTAATAATGTTAAATTTGAGTGTGCCTTTACCATTGTCACCTTTGATATTAAAAACATCATTATTACCCTTGGTCAATTGAGCAGGGATAACAATATTGTTGACATTAACAGTCAAGGATTTATCAAAAGAAAGTCCACCTTGGTCTGTTGTTTTAACGCGAATGCTATAACTAGGTTTAGCTTCAAAATTGGGAGAGCTATTGATTTTGAGTTGGTCACCATCAATGGTAAAAGCAGCATTATCAGTATCACCACTACCAGCAACTAAGCTGTAGGTGAAAATATTACCAACATCAGGGTCAGTAGTATTAAAGCTAGCAATTACCGTCCCCGCTGCGACATTTTCATTGATACTGATAGCACTTAATGCTGAATTTGTTGGTGCTTGTACACGGGTGTAAGTAATATTTTGAGCTTTATTTCCTGCCACAAAATTGTCAGCATTGATTGTAAAGCCATCAGCGACAAATTGTAGCCCTAACCCTAAATCAGCTATTTCTCCTAATAAGTTAGTTAATAATAATGCTTGACCATCATTAACTTGAGTATAAGTCTTGCCATTATAGGTGAAGTTAACTTTCAAGCCTTCAGCTATTGTCACTTGCTGGTCAGCCGTTGTCCCTTGATTAAAAGCTATGCTTCCTGTTAGGCTTTTGTCTGTGCTGTTGAAATTGTAAATTGTATTGAATACTAAATTGGTCGGTGTTTCATTAATATCTTTGACTGTAATTGTTAATGGTTTTTCAAATGTCAATCCGTCGTTATCTGTTGTTCTAACACGGATGCTATAACTAAGTTTAGCTTCAAAATTGGGAGAGGCATTGATTTTGAGTTGGTCACCATCAATGGTAAAAGCAGCATTATCAGTATCACCACTACCAGCAACTAAGCTATAGATGAAAGTATTACCAACATCAGAATCAGTAGTATTAAAGCTAGCAATTACCGTCCCCGCTGCGACATTTTCATTGATACTGATAGCACTTAATGCTGAATTTGTTGGTGCTTGTACACGGGTGTAAGTAATATTTTGAGCTTTATTTCCTGCCACAAAATTGTCAGCATTGATTGTAAAGCCATCAGCGACAAATTGTAGCCCTAACCCTAAATCAGCTATTTCTCCTAATAAGTTAGTTAATAATAATGCTTGACCATCATTAACTTGAGTATAAGTCTTGCCATTATAGGTGAAGTTAACTTTCAAGCCTTCAGCTATTGTCACCTGTTGGTCAGCCGTCGTCCCTTGATTAAAAGCTATGCTTCCTGTTAAGCTTTTGTCTGCGCTGGTGAAATTGTAAATCGTATTGAATACTAAATCTGTCGGTGCATAAATGCGGCTGTAGGTAACAGTCTGAGCACTACTAGGAGCAGAGACAAAGAAATTTTCAGCATTAACGGTGAAAGCATTAGTAACAAATTGCAATCCCAATCCTTGACTGGAAATTTCGCCTAATGAGTTGGTCAATAATAATGCTAAAGCGTCATTAGCTTGAGTATAAGTCTGCCCAGTGTAAGTAGCAGAAATATTTAAGCCTTCTGCAAGTGTTACTTGTTGATCTACAGCCGCAGCTTGATCAAAAGAAAAATTCCCCGTGAGACTTTTATTAGCGTTAGAAAATTTATAATAGATGAGTGAGCTAACCATTTTTTACCTCATTAAATAACAGGTTGCTAACAATTTTCGAGTTTGGTTTCCAGATTGATATTCCAGATAAAGCTGGAAGTTTATACAATTAAGCAACTATTGGTCAAAAAGATAGAAATAGTTGTATGGCAATCTGTTTTGATTTCAGAAATTATTGGCGGATGACTTTTTTCAAAAATCAAATAAGAGTCCTATATTCAGCAGAGATGTACATTACATCTCTGCTAAAGTTCGTCTTGAAAACAACAGTAGATTAAGGACTTGTCAGTGCTGCTTTCATAGCCTGAAATATTTGACTCTGGTCAACAATACCCCGAATACCAGGAACAGTGTAAGTACCAGAACTATCAGTAAATTGATAACTTTGTCCCAAATATGTTGTGAGATTTTGAGAGAAAGCACCTTGGTAATAAACAGGTACAGGACGGCGACTGTGGGAGCCCCAGAGATATTTTTGTGTGGGATCTGAACCCCAGAAATGACCTGCTTCGGTTGGGTTGTGTTTATTGAAAGTAATGTCTTTGGCGTTATATTTCAAGCCTCTAGATGTACTTGGATCTTGAGGAGTTAACTTCGAGGCGAAGTCATTATTTAAAGTCAGATAATGGTCATGATCTGCAGTTACAATGAGCAAGTTTTTGCTCCAGCCACCGTTGTTGTTAATCCAGTCGATGGTTGTTTGGATTGCTCGATCAAAATCATTCATTGTCCCGATCAGGTTGTCCATGTTGTCGTCATGAGCAGACCAGTCAACATCACCACCTTCAACCATGAGCCATAAGCCGTCTGGGTCTTTACCGAGAACGGTGAGAGCAGCTTGAGTCAGATCAGCCAGAGTGGGATTTTCGTTGATCTCTCTGGTGATGAAACTAGCATTGGTTTCACCAGAAGCTAAAGGGCGAACTTGGTCTGGTGTAGGTAAATTAGGGGCGATGGGGTTGCGTGCGCTATCAACAACCGGTATACATTCATTAGAAGAACCAGTAATGATCTGACCTGATGCACAGGTAGCTGTAGTTCCTGTCTTCACAACTGAACTGTAGAGTGAGAATTGGTTTAAACCTGTTAAGCTGTAGTCTCCTTTGGAAGAACTAGCGGGAAGATTACCATCTTGACCACGAGCGCCATACAGACCCAATAACTTACCGCCGGTGTTGGGGTTGATGGTCGCAGCCGTATTTAGTAGTGTTTGGGTTGCATTAGGCCCACGCTCTAAAAAGGTGTAACCGTAGCGATTCGAGGAGTTGGAGGATGCAGGTGCAGAGCAAGCTGCAGCATCGCTCAGACCTGTTTTACCCGTCAATTCTTTGTAGGTGGATGCTCTGATGTAAACGTAGTTACATATCGGGCCGGAAGCGGTGGTGTTGGCATGATCTAGAGGATGACCGCCACCCAGCAAGACGTTGGGCTGAAAGTTCAGCAGTTCTTGCTGCAAAATACTATCTTGGTTGGTCTTTGTGGGGTCGTAATCACTGTCGTACTTGGAACGACGATTGACGAAAGAGGCTGCAGCACCGGGGGTGGCGTGAGTGATGGGAACTGATGTTACTAGACCTGTGGACTTACCTTGTTGTTTGGCAATTTCCAGGACGGTTGTCAATTTCTTTTCGTAGATATCAACTCCCATCGCGTTGTTATAGCTCTTGACCCCTGTGTAAAGAGTTGTTGCGGTGTTAGCCGAGTCGGGATAGCTGTATTTGATGTAATCCTTGTCATAGGAACCAGCATTAGCGGGACTCAGAGGCACCCAAGGCACAGGGCCACCCTTGGTTGTGTCATAACCCGCTAAATTACCGGGTAAAGTGCTATTACCGTCAGCGCGAGTACCGGCGTTAAAAGGCCCAGGATTGAATGCGAAGCCTGGACGAACGGGACTTGCACCTGTGGCGGCGTTGGTGCCATCGAGGGCTGAGTTACCGGTTGATTTAACTGGTGTACTACCTTCGATTGTTGTACCGTAGGTAGTCACCAATCCATATCCAGTCAGAGTTTGAAGGCTCAGACCGGAACCTTTACCGGCAGTATAGAAAGCACCACCTTTAGCGATCGCTGCGGCTCGCGCCATCTGCCAACCCATACCATCGCCAATCATAATAATGACGTTAATCCCGTTACCTGCAGCTAAGGCAGATTCAATACCAGGATTACCAAATACCAGCATCATCGCAGAAAGAAAACTAGCCATGAAAAAGGCTAGGGGTCTTCTGCACTTCTCTAGAAGTGAAATCATGAAAATCCCTCTTAAAGTTGAACGAGTTGTCTAGCAGTTCCGGACAAAAATCAGCAGCAGTTTACTATTGATAAAAATTTGGTTCTTGGTGAGTAGCTGCGAAATCAGAAACCAAAGCGCTCTGGGGAGGATTAGCAATATTATTCGCGCTAGAAGCACTAGCTGGTTGTGGGGATGATGTACCAATGGAAACTAGGAATGCGACAACCAGACCAGATATGAACCAAGCTAATAAACGTTTGTATTGTTGTAGTAATGAAATCATTTGGGAATCTCCTAATATTAGTGACAAACTGCGGTTAACACTGGTACATCTGGGGGCATTCAAAATCCAAAAAACTTACAATATCAGCTTTTTGTTTATTTTGAATATTTTGTGCGTTAACATCGATTTTTCTCAATCACCTATTGTTGCACGACTATGGATTAGAGCATGTTTTTTCAGCGGACAACATTAAGGCTAAATTTTGATTGAGTAAAGGATGAATGGCGATTTCTGGCATGGCTTTATAGCTAGTTAGTTGCAAAGTTACATCTGTGATGCCAAAGTTGTTTTGCAGATGACTTTGTAGTTTTCGCTGTAAGCGATCGCGCTCATGAATAGTTTCACATTCTACAGTTATCTTGGCACATAGCATCACACTATTTGAGCTAAGTTTCCAGATATGTAGTTTTTCTACCTGCAAAACCTGAGGAAAAGATTTAATAGAAATATCTACCTCGACTGGATCAATGGATGCTGGTGCATACTCCAAAAAAATATTCAGACTTTCTTTGACTATTGGCAAAGCACTCAAGCCAATGATCACAGCAACTACGAAACTAATCGCCGCATCCGCCCACCACCAATGCCAGATATGAACTACTAAGGCGGCAATAATTACACCCAAGGAACTGATAGTATCAGCAATTACGTGTAAAAACGCTCCTTGTAAGTTTAAATCATTGTGAGTGTGGGGATGGAGCAATTTAATACTCAACAGATTAACGCCGAAACCAAAAACGGCGATCGCTAGCATTGGTAAACCCAAAATTGGTTCGGGATTTTGCCAACGTTCAATCGCTTCCCAGGTAATAAAACTAGCGATCGCTATTAAACTAAAGCCGTTAATCAACGCCGCCAGCACTTCTAAACGCTGATTGCCAAATGTGGCTTTTCCTTTCGCAGGTTTTTGTGTCAAAACAGTAGCCAGCAGCGATATGACTAAAGCTGTGACATCAGATAGAATGTGTCCCGCATCTGCTTGTAATGATAAGCTTTTGCTCCACAAACCCACCCCCCACTCAGCAATCAACAAACCTCCTAAGAGATATACTGATATCCACAAAATTTTAGATTTTTGCTGCTGTGAAAGTAGTTTAGCAGAATCATTTGTGCAAGAACATTCATACCATTTATTTGAGAGCATTAGCAAAAAAAATCATGGTTTGAGATGGACTTTAACTAAACAGAGAATTGATCACTATACTTTGACTCGCAAATATATTCCTGGGCAAAAAAACTTGATTTTTTGTCCGTGGTATTGTAAAGTTAAAGTATAATGATTCTCATTCTAAATACGCTCAAAAATTGAGATAGTTCGAGAACAATAGGAGACTAACCTAGCTAATTTAAGAAATGGTAATAAAGTAGTTAAAAGCATAAAATTTAGCTGTAGGTTTAAGCAACGAATAACCACTCATCTCCCCGACGCCGTGCCCTTACCCATCATCTGCCTACGCTAGGTACTCAGCGCCTTGATTGCTCACTCCATTGAAACCCGACACTCCCCACACCCCACCACCCCATCTCCCCACCACCCCATCTCCCCACCACCCCATCTCCCCACCACCCCATCTCCCCACCACCCCATCTCCCCACCACCCCATTTCCCCACCACCCCACACCCAACACAAATGTGCTACCCTAGCATAGTTAACTAAATTCCGCACATCTGGGAATTCGGGTGTTTCCTAAAGTTTGGGAAATACGCCTGGATGGAGGTTTAACCCGAATAGGAGTTACATAGCATATGCCAGTCGTTTCATTGGCTCAAATGATGGAGTCAGGAGTACACTTTGGGCACCAAACCCGGCGTTGGAACCCGAAAATGTCTCCATACATTTACACTTCCCGCAATGGAGTACACATCATTGACTTGGTGCAGACAGCCCAGTTGATGGAAGACGCCTACGCTTACATGCGGACACAAGCCGAGCAAGGGAAAAAGTTCTTGTTTGTGGGCACAAAGCGCCAAGCAGCAGGAATCATTGCCCAAGAAGCTAGTCGCTGCGGCTCTCACTACATTAACCAGCGCTGGTTGGGGGGAATGCTCACCAACTGGACAACCATCAAAACCAGAGTAGACCGTCTCAAAGATTTAGAACGCCGGGAAGAAAGCGGCGCCTTGGATCTATTACCCAAAAAAGAAGCTTCCATGCTACGGCGGGAGATGGCAAAGCTGCAAAAATATTTGGGTGGGATTAAAACCATGCGGAAAGTTCCTGATGTCGTGGTGATTGTAGACCAGCGGCGAGAGTATAACGCAGTTCAAGAGTGTCAAAAACTAGCGATTCCCATTGTTTCCTTATTGGATACGAATTGCGACCCAGATGTAGTAGACATCCCCATTCCCGCCAATGATGATGCAATTAGATCAATTAAGCTGATTGTCGGCAAATTGGCAGACGCAATTTATGAAGGTCGTCACGGTCAACTGGAAGCAGAAGACGATTACGAAGATTTCGACACCAGTGAGTACGACGAAGACGAATACGAAAGCGACTACACTGACTCGATGATTCCCGAAGAAGAAGACGAAGAATAGAGAGGCAGTTTGTCAACACCTGTGGGTGAGAATTGAAGGGTGAAATTTCATCCTTCAAACTTCAGACTTCATAACTGTTCCTCCTCCTGAGTAAGATAGAGATACTCAACACCCGTGAGCGATTACAACTCGAGGCAACATGGCGGAAATATCTGCAAAACTCGTCCAAGAGCTACGCCAGAAAACTGGTGCTGGTATGATGGACTGCAAAAAAGCGCTGAAAGAAACTGATGGCGACATAGAAGAAGCCACAGACTGGTTACGAAAAAAGAACTTAGTTTCGGCGGGTAAAAAAAGCGATCGCATTGCCGCAGAAGGTCTAGTAGACACCTATATTCAGCCCGGTGGCCAAGTAGGTGTACTCCTAGAAGTCAACTGCCAAACCGATTTTGTTGCCCGTAACGAGGCTTTTAAAAACCTAGTTAAGAACTTAGCCCAGCAAGCCGCAACTGCCGATAGTGTTGAATCTTTGCTAGCTCAACCCTATATTCAAGATCAAAACTTGACAGTGGAAGAGTTTATCAAACAAGCGATCGTCACTTTAGGCGAAAATATCCAGGTGCGCCGCTTTGTCACCTATAAATTAGCACAAGGCACATCAGGTATTGTAGACAGCTATATTCACACTGGCGGTCGAATTGGTGTACTAGTTGAGCTAAACTCCCAAACTGATGCAGCGGCTTCAAACGAAGAGTTCCAGTCCTTGGCTCGCAATAGCGCCATGCAAGTTGCTGCTTGCACCAACGTCGAATATGTCAGCGTAGATCAAATCCCCGCTGAAGTCGCCCAAAAAGAAACCGACATCGAAATGGGGCGAGACGATTTGGCAAACAAGCCCCAGAACATTAAAGAAAAAATTGTTCAGGGACGGATTGAAAAACGCCTGAAAGAATTAACTTTGCTAGACCAGCCTTTCATCCGCGATCAAAGTATTTCTGTAGAAGATTTGGTTAAGCAAGTGAAAGCTAAAGTAGGCGAAGATATCCAAGTCAATCGCTTCGTGCGCTTTGTCCTAGGCGAAGGCATTGAAAAGCAAGAAAGTAACTTTGCAGAGGAAGTTGCGGCACAAATGGGTACTAAGTAATTTAGTCCAGACTCAAGAGACAAAAGTCAAGAGTAAATGGTAATTACTTTTGATTTTAGATACTTGAATTAATCCGTGAATGACTCTCTAAAATACAGGTCAAGCAGAGTGTGCTGACCTGTATTTTGTTAGTAGTTAGTAGACTAGAAATTAGGAGGTGAGGAAGGCAAGAGTAACAAATAACAATTAACAAATGATTTGAAAATAAACGGGTTGAGATGATGGCAAGACCAATTGAGCGAATTGAGCGAGATATAACAGTACTGCAGGAAGCGATAGGCGTCATCGCCACCGAACTTCACAGTGCTTATGCAAGTTATCTAACCACCTTGGGACAAGCCGTGCGCCAACAGTTGATCTTGGCAACTTATCATCTTTGCACCCAGGGATATCCGGTAAATTTTCTGAAGTTGTCATTGAATCAACGGCAACAATTGCAACAAACTATCCGTAAGTTAGGGCAAAGAGCGATCGCGGAGTTGCTAAGTAGTATTGAGGATGAAGAAGATGAGGAAGCGGAACTTGCTGATGGAGAAAGTGAAGCATCGAATTCACCGCCTGATTTAGCTTTGGTGGAAATCTCTAACCCGATAGAATTAGTGACATGGCAGCAAAACTTAGAAGAGGTGATGCAGAATACACTAAAAAAAGTTTCCCATGATGCCAATGTTGTGTTACAAAAAGCAGGAGTGTTACCAAAAAAATTACCAGAACCAATTTTAGAGGCGGCTGCAGCGGTATCAGAAGCATCGGCCGAGGTGATGCCAGGGCCACCCAACTTATTAAACTTGGTAATTGAGATTGAAAATGAGCAAGATGCAGACGACTCCACCTTGACACAAATTATGGCAATCAACCTGCGGCTGGGAGAAATCGAATTTGCAGACGCTACACTTTCTGCTGGGCGGAAGCACATTCGCCATATCCTCAATCAGTTAAACAAGGTAGGACGAGAGTATCAAAAAAAGCAACAAGAAAAGTCAATTGCTGAAGCTGAAGCCGCTTGGCGTGCAATTTGGGCTGATGATTAGCAACTGGTGATTTGTTATGTATGATTGGACACTTTCTGATTCTTTTCATATCTCCCCATGCCCAATGACACTCCAGATTGGATAAGATTGCAAAAAGCTCTAGCTATTGAGGCAGAACGCGGCTTCACAGATTTGCTCGGCAAGCAATATCGCTTCAGTGAATTTCTCAGCTTGACGTTTGGCAAATTCCCGACAACTTTGCCCCCAAGTGAACGCCGTCGCTGGCAAGAACTAGCGGTGCAATTTGCTAATTATCCTCATTTGGAACTGTCGGATAAGCAGCATTTGGTGGCAGAAACGCGGAGATATCTGTATCAATTGCAGCAAGAACAAGAAGAGGGATTGAGGGAAAAAGCAGGAGAAAAGGAGAAATACCAGCCTTCCTCTCATCCCAAAACGCCAATTGTCGCCGAGGTGAGTCGGAGGCTGGCACCAAAAATTGACCAAAAGCTGCGTGATTTACCAGAAATCGGCATCAGAAGATCTGAGAATTTGGCGCGACTGGGTTTGTTGACTGTGCGCGATTTGCTTTTTTATTATCCCCGTGACCACATTGACTATGGGCGTCAGGTGAATATTAGCGACTTGGAAGCGGGGGAGACGGTGACTATTGTAGCGACGGTGAAACGTTGCAACTGTTTTAATAGTCCGAAGAATCAAAAATTATCAATTTTAGAATTAATTCTCAAAGATAATACTGGTCAAATTAAAGTTAGTCGCTTTTCCGCTGGGACACGCTTTACAAGTCGCGCTTGGCAAGAAAGTTTAAAGCGTCGCTATCCGGTGGGTAGTATGATTGCAGCTTGTGGGTTGGTGAAAGCGAGTAAATATGGCTTGACGCTGGATAACCCAGAGTTAGAAGTTTTGGCAAATCCTGGTGATCCGATTGATTCGCTGACTATTGGGCGAGTGGTACCTATTTATGGATTAACTGAGGGGGTGGTGGCGAATACGGTGCGACAGGCGGTGATAGCGGTTTTACCTGCTGCGGCGCATTTGAAAGATCCTTTGCCTAGCGGGTTAAGAGAAAAGTATAATTTGATGGAATTGAAAGATGCGATCGCCCAAATTCATTTTCCCGCAGATAGCGCTTCTTTACAAGTTGCTCGTCGTCGCCTAGTTTTTGATGAATTCTTCTATTTGCAACTGAGTTTATTGCAACGTCAGCAGCAAGCAAAGGCTATCCAAACCAGCGCTATCCTCGCCCCCAAAGGACAACTATTAGAAAAATTCCAGGAAATACTACCTTTTCAGCTAACAGGCGCCCAACAGCGAGTCATCAACGATATCCTCACCGACTTGCAGAAACCTGCACCCATGAATCGTTTAGTACAGGGTGACGTCGGTTCTGGGAAAACAGTTGTAGCCGTTGTTGCTATCCTGGCGGCGATTCAATCTGGCTACCAAGCCGCGTTGATGGCGCCGACGGAGGTGTTAGCAGAACAGCATTACCGCAAGTTGGTTAGCTGGTTTAATCTGCTGCATTTACCAGTAGAATTACTGACTGGCTCTACTAAAACTGCAAAAAGGCGACTGATTCACTCCCAGTTAGAAACCGGGGAATTACCCTTATTGGTGGGAACTCACGCCTTAATTCAAGACCCAGTAAACTTTCAGCAACTCGGTTTAGTGGTAATTGACGAACAGCACCGCTTTGGAGTCGAGCAACGGGCACGTTTGCAGCAAAAAGGACAACAACCCCATGTATTAACGATGACAGCTACACCCATTCCCCGCACACTAGCATTAACGGTACATGGGGATTTAGATGTCAGCCAAATTGACGAGTTACCACCAGGGCGACAAAAGATTCAAACGACGATGCTTTCAGGTCAGCAACGCACCCAAGCTTATGACTTGATGCGGCGGGAAATTGCCCAAGGACGACAAATTTATGTGGTGTTACCTTTGGTCGAAGAATCGGAAAAATTGGATTTGCGATCGGCTGTAGAGGAGCATCAAAAGCTACAAGAGAGCATTTTTCCAGAATTTCAAGTGGGATTGTTACACGGGCGGATGAGTTCCGCTGAGAAGGATGAAGCGATTACTAAATTCCGCGAAAATGAAACACAAATCCTGGTTTCTACAACCGTAGTAGAAGTGGGTGTAGACGTCCCCAATGCAACAGTAATGCTCATTGAAAATGCGGAGCGCTTCGGTTTATCGCAATTACACCAACTGCGGGGGCGTGTGGGTCGGGGTGCGGCTCAATCCTATTGTTTGTTGATGAGCAGTTCTCGGAGTGCTGATGCTCAACAGCGGCTGAAGGTGTTGGAACAATCGCAAGATGGGTTTTTTATTTCAGAGATGGATATGCGGTTTCGTGGCCCTGGACAAGTGCTGGGGACTCGTCAATCAGGTGTGCCAGATTTTACCTTGGCAAGTTTGCTGGAAGATGAGGAAGTTTTGTTGTTAGCGCGACAAGCTGCAGAGAAGGTGATTGAGATTGATGTCACCTTGGAGCGTTGGTATTTAATGAAAGAAGAGTTGAAGTATCGGTATGAGCGGTTAATGGGTGGAGCGATTATGACATGATATGCGAATGCGTCTAGGCGTGAAGCATATTCATTTTTGAGCAGCAACGCCGATTTTTATAAAATATCTCTCTCAACCAATAAATTATCCAATCTTGTAGGGTGGGGATCTTACTCGCCTTTTATTGCGGGCGGGCGAGACGCCCACCCCACAAGAAGTAGTTGGGTATCGCTAATATTTTGAAACTAGGTGAATTCGATAGTTGCAACGAAATCAAAAATCTTGTCTTTAATGGTGTCTGTTTCTTCTTCTAAAGAAGTGGGAGTTTCGCCATTAAAAAAGCTGCGTTGGCTACTGATTATGTATAAAAATTCTCCGTTGACGAAGGTTAGTAATCCGCGATAGGCGTCTAATCTGATGGCGTTACCGTTATTTTCTTGTTTGGAAATTGTAGAACCTTTTGGCATATCTACTAATACGAAATAAGCGCCGGTAAATATTTCTGCTATGTATTCGCTGTGCTTGATTTCGGCACCGGATACGTTAGCAGAAATTGCTTGGGGTACGTATTTTTCTACGAGAATTGCTTGGAGATATTGTTGTTTACCAATTGTTTCTATTTCTTCAGTTTGTTCTGGGGGTATAGGATAATAATCAATTCTGAATAAAGTACCAAAGTCATCGGAAAAACCGACTACTCCTTCTTGGCTTTGGACTCTACCGCCTTGTTCAGGTTGGACTGGTATTGGGACGGAAAAATTGCCTAAAGGTGAATCATATATTTGTTCGCCGTATTCGTCTACTACTACTGTTTCGTCTTCATCTTCGTCTGCAAATTCTGCGTTTTCTGCTTCTTGAAAAGCGGCTATGATTTCTTGGACGATTTCTTCCGCTTCTTCATCTTCTATTGTTAAAGCTAACTGTAGTTGTTTGAGGTAAGGCTGTTGCTTTTTCGGGATAGCTAGTTCGTCATCTAGAAGTATAATTACGCCGGCGGCGTAAGCATCTAGTATGATGTCATCGGACAAGGATTGTTTGGCGGTGTTAAATAGGGAACCGACGGATTCATTTTCGACAATGGCGATGAGTCTATCAACTATTTCGGTGATTTCGTCTTCTGAATATTCTTCAAAAACCTCGAAATCCCAGAGAATTGAGCCGAGGGTTTCTGCGTCTACCTCTTCTAAGGACGAATCAGCGATCGCTGTGATGAGAGCGATCGCTGCTACGGCTTCTTCTGGGCTTAATGATTCTTCTGATATGTCTGATGAGTTGAAAATTTTATCGTATTTAGTCATTTATTTTACCTTGGCTAGAATGATCATTTGCAGTCGGGAACTTTAGACAAAAAGTTATTAGCAATGTGTTCATAGAACTTGACATCTGTCCAATAACCTAGGTGGCCTTGTTCTCCCCAAGATGCGTCATATTTCAATTCAACGTTATCTAAGTTATCGTAGTAATCTAGATTACCGCTGATTGGGTCTTTTAGGTGATAGTAATTTACCCAGCGGACTTGATTCAAGCGACACACGACTGGGCTATTAGAAAAGTATTTACTTTGTTTGACGAATTCGGTTTTGATTTCTGGTTTTATCGGCGGTTTGACGCGGAAGGATTTGAGGTGTTCTAAAATCCGTTGGCGAATATATTGGTTTTCTTGTGTAGCTTCTCGGAAGAAAAAAGCAATTTTATCCAGTGGGGAACCAAAGGTGATTAATCCCTGTAGCTTGTTCACGAACATGATCTTACTTTGATCTTTAGTCAAGCTAGCTTCGATACAAAGCAGATTTAAGGTGTCGTAAGCAATACAGCTACCAAGGGAATGTCCAGCAAGAATTACTTGCTGATAATCTGCTTGCTTATCTTTGAGAATTCCTTTGAGTAAGGCTAAAGATTCTGCAAGTACTCGTTGGCGAATTTTTTGGTATGGTGATTTAGGATTGGTTTTGGTGTAAATGGCAATGTCACCGACAAAATTAACTAATGGCGGAGTTATTAATACTTTACTTAATTGCCAAGCCGAGCCTAAAAAAGACCCTTTGAAAAATGGCCCTAACAATAACAAAATTACCCAAATTAAGAGCCGTAAAATTGGGTAAAAAAAGTTAAATATTCGTAAGAATATAGTGAGCGATCGCAGCCGGAATTTAAACATATTTTGGCTGTCTCGACGACGCAGTAAATCATCCACTAAATGTTGGTTATCTTTGCGGCTATAAAACTTAATTGTCCCATCAAGTGTCTGCTCTGCCCACCGTAACACTTCCGGTGCACTAATTTGATTTTCTGTGTCGGGCGCCCAATAGTATTCATGAATGTCAATGAACCAGTCTTGTTCAGTGTCAGATGGACTTAATCTGATAAAGCTTTCTGTCCAAAAAGAACCAGAAGACAGTCTGCGTCTAGCAATTAAGTGCTCTAGTTGGATATTGACATTCTGCTCATCAAAATATTTGACAAAGTTTTGAGCAAAATAATCCAAAGTTTCAAAAGGATTTTGCTCGCCAATTCCGTGGATCAGCAAAAATGCTGTGCGTCCTTGGGGAAATTTTACCCGATTAGGTGTGTCTGTCATGGTACTTAAAAACTTGATAGTAAATATTTTACTTTTACAGTCCTCCTAAAAAGTTGTTTAAAGAAAAGTTTCTGGCTAATGGGGAGAATCATGAATGACAACCTAAAGGATGAGGGATGAAGGATGAAGTATGAGGGATGAAGTATGAAATGAAGAAGCTTGTATACTGAGCTTTTCATCAATTTGTAATGGTTGCTTTATTGACGCCGTGGCGCACTGGTTTTTATCTCTGACAAAAAAATAACTCTCCAGATAGAGTGAATAACTTACTGCGGATAGATATCTAAAACAAAAAAATCATTAGATAATACCGAAGTAAGCTGTTATACAAAAAGCTATGAAATACGGTATTCATAGCTTTGCAAACATTTATTACGTACAAATTTGAGTTTTCTATGGTACAAACACCGCCATCGCAGTTTTCTCCAGATCAATACAAAGTAAACGCAGCAGAAGCTGAATTAGAAAATATTATCCAAACGTCGCCTACAGATACAGAGATTAACCTAGAGTTTCTTTACACCAGGGATATTGAATTTCGTCAAGAAACGATTTACTTTATTGTGGTTGATCGTTTTCACGACGGCGATTTGCATAACAGCGAAGGTGCTAACTCCGAGTTGTATGATCCCACGGGAAAAGATTGGGGTAAATACTGGGGTGGCGATTTGCAAGGCGTGATTGATAAATTGGATTATCTGAAAAACATGGGAGTTACAGCCGTTTGGTTGACACCATTGTTTGAACAGGTAGAAGATTTATTCATTAGCAATGCAGCGATGCATGGTTATTGGACAAAAGACTTTAAGCGGATCAATCCCCGCTACATTGCTGAAGGAGAAGATCCGTCATTAAACAATACCCAAGAAGCGAGAAACACCACATTTGATCGGTTAATTGCCGAATTGCACAACCGCAACATGAAGCTGGTGTTGGATATTGTTTGCAATCATAGCAGCCCTGACACCAACGGCAGCAAAGGTGAACTTTATGACGATGGTGTGAAAATTGCTGATTTCAATGATGATGTTAATCACTGGTATCATCATTATGGTGAAGTGCAAAACTGGGAAGATGATTGGCAAGTCCAGAACTGCGAATTAGCTGGTTTAGCAACCTTCAACGAAAATAATAGCGAGTATCGGGAATATATCAAGTCAGCAATCAAGCAGTGGTTAGATCGGGGTGTGGATGTGCTGCGGGTGGATACTGTCAAGCATATGCCGATTTGGTTTTGGCAGGAATTCACCGGTGATATGTGCAATCATAAACCAGATGTGTTTATTTTTGGTGAATGGATTTATAGTCATCCAGGGGACGATCGCTCAGTTGAATTTGCTAACAATTCAGGGATGACAATTCTGGATTTTGGGCTGTGTGTAGCGATTCGCGCTGCTTTAGCCCAGGGTTCAGAAAACGGATTCCAGACAATACAATATATCTTTGATCAAGATCATCGCTATGACGGCGCTACCGAGTTAGTTACCTTCATTGATAACCATGATATGTCTCGCTTCCAATCGCTGAACTCCGACCCAGCGATGTTAAAAGTAGCGATCGCTCTCATTATGACTTGTCGCGGTATCCCTTGCATCTATTACGGTACAGAACAATATCTGCACGATGACACTGATGGTGGTAATGATCCCTACAACCGCCCCATGATGCAAAACTGGGATACTGATACAGAAATTTATCGCTATATCAGACTACTCTCTGGCTTGCGACGACTCAATCCTGCAGTTTCCATGGGTAGCCATTGGCAAAAATATCTTACACCCGATGTCTACTGTTATGTGCGTCGTTACCGCGATTCTCTCTGCTTTGTCGCCTTAAATCGGGGTGGAGAGGTAACATTACCAGAAGTTGAAACCGAATTACCTGATGGTGAACATACTTGTGCAGTGACGCGCAATAAATATGAAGTCAAAGACGGTAAGATATATAACCTGCAGCTTCCAGAACGAGGCGTGATTGTTTTCAGCTGTGTGGGCGAAAGAATCAAAGGACAAACAATTGTCCGCGTTCAACTCAACGGTGTCAATACCCAACCCGGTGAAACCATCGTCGTTACCGGTAACTGTCCAGAGTTGGGTAACTGGGATATCAGCAAAGCATATCCCCTAGAATACATCAACGCCAACACTTGGTTTGCCGAGATTCCCTTTGACGAAAGCACGGGTAAGTTAATTAGTTATAAATATGCCATGTGGCGCGAAGGGCGATCGCCTCTGCGAGAAAATAATGTTCCCCGACGTTGGGTGATTGCTAAGGAAGGAACCGTCAAATGGCGTGATACCTGGGCTTCGGGGAGAGAATCTTGAACAATTCAAGATTGAAAACTGAAAATAAAAGAATGCAATCCTTCCTGATCCCCTTGGGAATGGGACGGATAAATAGATGGTAGATGCACCCTAATTAATTTACAGCCCCCAGCTTTTAGTTGGGGACTTTTTTATTTAAATTGTTGTGGAGCCAAGCGCGGAAAAACTCCGCCTCTACTTGAATAAATTTTTGATAGATTGTAAATCATAACCAAAGATATTTCCATAATTAAATAGTTGATATCCCGCGATAAATAAAGCGGCTGTACCAACAATCACCAACAGATTTACCGAAGCGAAAACATTACCAGTAAACACAATCACGCCAATTCCCAATGCAATTAAAAGCCAGCCGATATTGTGGTTAAAGCGCCGCTGAAAAAGTACAAAAACCCCCGCCATACATAACAATACACCAGGAATTCTCACAAAAATTCCCACTTGGACATTGGCGGTTAAAATGACAATTCCTGCAACCATTAAAACCATACCCAGCAACTTGGTGTTACGGTCAGCAGTAGGTCGGTTACTATTTTCAGAAATTGGTGGTTGTAGAGAAGTAGGATTTGATTTCACCAACATATTTTCTGGACGGTGTTGTTTGTATTGAAATATAAAACTTACTTGACTACCTTGACCTAGGTCTATTTTATCTCCCAACTTTAGCTGATAAGGAGTGATAGCCTCCAATTTTGTATCATTGAGAAAAGTCCCATTAGAACTTCCCCAATCTTCAATAAAATAATTACTTCCATCTACCCGAATTTGTGCATGGACACGAGAAACCACATCAGCATTTGGTAAAGCAGAAACATCAATATCTGGTGGAGTTTCTTCATTAGGCTTACCAATATGAATTACCTGGAAAGTTGCAGGTAACTCAAAAGAATTACCCGTCTGGACATGAAATAACTCCAAACTCAAGCCTACATCATTCAAAGTATCTAAATCTTGCATAAATTATCCTTTAAAAAAAAATAATCTCTCTCTACCTCCCCACTCCATAACAACAACTCCTCACACAAACATTCCGGATTCTTCCTCTTCCTCGGCGTTAAAAAAATCCCATAATCAAGCAATACTTCCCCGCTTGCGCGCTTCCTTAAAAGAAGTTCCCACATTTCTAATCCCAGCTTTAATCATTTGTCTTTCCAACAAAGCAAAGAACCGAGTTTTATCACCACCGCGTACCACAGCTTGATTATGAGCTTCAGCGATCGCTACTGGATAACCACATCCTTTCTGCACCTGTGCTAACATTAACCCCAAGGATTCATCCAGCATTTGAGAATTTTCTGCTACCCAAGCGGGAATTTCTATCCGTGCAATTTCTGTCCCCACATGAACATAGCAAAAGTAGATAATTTGCTCACCATAAAGTTCTAAAATAGGCGTATTACTACGCCACAAAGGGCCGCGTTGTCCTGGCTTGAGTTGCATAGCCCAAAGAGAAGTATCGCGCAGAGATTCAAACTTTTTACAAGGAACTTTTTCTAACTGATTAGGACAATAACTTTTGCAGTCAGGAACAGAATGAGGACAAGCTAACAAACGTAAAAAATTCATCCCCTCGACATTGCGAGCAGCGCTAAGATAGCCCATCAAAGGAATTTGAGCCTCACGCATCTGCTCCCAAGCTGCTAGGATTGGCGGTAAAATGCGATCGCGCGCATCCATCGGTAACTGTTCTAAAAACCAATAAATCAGCGAACCATCCACCATCGCCAAAGTAGGAACTCTCGCCGGTGAATCATTTACCTTCACACCGCACGCAAGTTCCGCTAACACCACAGCTTCACTCGCAGTCCGACGATAACCCATCCATTCCTCAGTTCTAATTCCCCATTGGCGAGACATATATAAATCTTCGGGGCGATAAAATACTTCAGGTAAACTATCTAATAAAGGGTGGCGATTTTGTCCATAATGTAAAACCACTCTCCCAATATTCAAAAGATAACAATAAGCGATTTCATGATGATTCGGTGCAATTTGGGAACCATCAGTAGCGATGACAGTATGAACTTTTGGCGGAACTGGAATATCCACACAAGTTTCTAAAGGTTCCACCGGAGTAGCATTAGCAAAATTAATGCGATCGCGCCATTTTTCTTGACGTTCAATTAACTCTTTTTGCGATTCGTAAGCGCGGGTTAAAAATTGTTGTGCTAACTCTATCCGCTGGCGACTGAGAGCAGCTTCTGTAGTCAGATGCTCACTTAAGCCTTGCATTTGTCGCGCTAATTTGGTGAGATCAAGCATAGATTTTTATAGTAGACGATGATTTGGTTTTTTAAACTTAAATTTTACAATTTTACACAAAAACGCAAAGGATATCTGAGAGCCTTTGCGCCTTTTTGCGAGATGATCTTTCCTTAATACCAAGCAGAAAATTCTTGAGCAAATTGAGACAAAGATATTAACTGAATTCCTTGATCATCCTCGGCTAATTTCCTTTCTGCTTGGGTATTATATCCCCAATCTGCTAAGAAAAGCTGCACATCTGCTAGGTCTGGTTGCTGTTGAACTAACTGCAAAGTCTTGAGTCTATCTTCCACAAACCATAAACTCACAGGCTGGAATTCTGCTTTCTCCTTTAATTGTCGCAGAATTTCGTATTTAGGGCGCTTTTCTTCTTTGCCAAAAATCACTCCTGGAGGTAAATCTACACCTGATTGTTGCAATAGCTGCTGTACAAATCGTCCCTCTTTAGTAGTGACAATATACATCTGAATATTACTAGTAAGAGTGGCTTGAATTTTTTCCACCACCCCCGGATAAAATTTATGCAGACTTAACCAATTATCCAAATCTGTAGCAATCCATTCATCTCTGATATTGTCTAATTTTGCCCCAATTTCTCTAGCTTGGATTTGATAATCTAACAAAATTTGTGGAGTAATAGTCACCCACTGCTGCAAAATCTTTTCGTCAGGAATTCCATCTACCAAAGCTTTGATTAAAACAGGCATTTCCCAACCAGTTTCAATTACAGGTCTGAGGCGATAGAATCTTGATGCTAAATCATTTGATGGTGTATCGTTAGCAGGCGTCCAAATTTGAGAGTAGGTACGCCATGCTACCTCAAAATATTCGATTAATCCGTCGCAAATCACTCCATCAAAGTCTAAAGCTAAAATTGTGGGATTACTTGCGGTCATTGTTTTGAGGATGAAAACTGCTGTTGTCAGCTTACCTGACAAATTCTGATTATGCAGAAATTTTTGGAATTGTTTTTTAATTTAGCATCTGATACTGTTTGTTTGTGAGGCTGCGCTAAATAGTAATTTTTTTTTAACGCAGCGAAAAGTTGCGTGCGGTGAACCCAGCGCTGCAGGCGGGTTTCCCGCCGTAGGCGACTGGTGTTAGCGTAGCGGTAGCAAGTCTGCGAGCGTCACCCGAAGGGCGGTTCCCCCCGTTGAGCAAACTTTTCAAGACAGAGGTACGCTGAGGTTTTTAAAAATTGTTCGCTATGTCTTAAAGTAGTTAGGCGCATATTCATAGAGAATTGGTATGATTTCATTAACAACGTGCCCAACGCGGTAACATCAAAACCACGTTGTAGAAGAATTATAATTCCTCTGGCGATAAAACTGGTTCAAATAAATGGTAAGCATCGTAATTGCGAAAATGTCTTGTGTATAGGTCAATACCATCACTAAATGTGTCAAAATCATCGTACAATACTGAATTAACATCTACCACTTGTTTCAAAGACCAAGTAATAGTTTCTCCATCTTCATTTTTGTAGCTAACTTCTTCTTTTTTTGCATAATTCGCAGCTTTTTTTTTGGCTAATTCTAAAGAAGTAGCTTTAATAAGCACAAAACTTTCCTGGTACAAATGTTGATAATTGGGTGCATCTGAGGATGATTCGTAAACAATTACTGCTATGTACAATAATTCTGGGTTATCTACATTTTTTGATTTCATTTCTTATTCAAATTTGCTATCAATACCCCATATCGGGGACTGAATAGTAATGCTAATAAAAATAATCCGGAGACGACTAAAACGATCGCTGGGCCTGAAGGTAAATTATAAAAGTAGCTGAGATACATACCGCTGATACTAGAAAAAACGCCAATTACCGCCCCCAAAATCATCACTTGATTTAATCGTTTAACTAATAAATAAGCGGTCGCACCTGGGGTAATCAAAAGTGATAAAACTAAGATGACTCCTACAGCTTTCATGCTGGCGACAATTGTTAGAGCAATTAGCACCATTAACCCAAAGTTGAGCCGATTAACTGGTAAACCTGCAGCTTGGGCGCCTAAAGGGTCAAAGGTGTAAAATAATAGTTCTTTGTATAGTAAAAATACAACTATTAAAACAATAGCGGCGATGATGGCTGTGTCTCGCACTTCATCGCCAGTGACGCCGAGAATGTTACCAAAAAGAAAGTGATTTAAATCGATTTTGTTGTCTTTTTGAATGACGGTAATTAAGGTGATTCCTAAAGCAAAAAACGCTGAGAAAACTATCCCCATCGCGGCGTCTTCTTTGATAGGCGATCGCGTCCTAATTAGTGCGATCGCCATTGTA
This sequence comes from Fortiea contorta PCC 7126, assembly GCF_000332295.1. Lineage (GTDB taxonomy): Bacteria > Cyanobacteriota > Cyanobacteriia > Cyanobacteriales > Nostocaceae > Fortiea > Fortiea contorta. The sequence goes on from NZ_KB235931.1 coordinate 101,789, forward strand.
CTGATCACCCCCGCAATGAACGCACCGACAAAAATATTCGCCCCTACCATAAAAGCGATCGCTAATCCTGGTAAAACTGAATGACTGATAGCATCACCCAGCAAAGCTAGGCGTTGTACCATCAAATAGCTACCCACAACTGCACACAACAAACCAACTAAAATAGCGATAATGAGCGATCGCTGCATAAAGCCATATTGTAATGGCTCAATTAATGCTTGTAACATCATTTGTCCTGTTTGATAACCAATGACCAATGACAATCTAAGCCGCATCAGAAAAATACATAACTTTGCCACCATAAGCAAGATGTAAATTTTCTGCTGTTAATACTTGCTGTCTGGAACCTGTGGCAATTAATTCGCGGTTTAATAATATTAAATCATCAAAGTAGGTGATTGATTCGCCTAAGTCATGGTTGACTACTAAAACAGTTTTTCCAGCGCTAGCGAGTTCTTGAAAAACTTCAAAAATCACAGTTTGGGTTTTTTGATCGATACCCACTAACGGTTCATCAAAACAGAAAATTTCGGCTTGCTGCGTTAAAGCGCGAGCGAGGAATACCCGTTGTTGTTGTCCCCCAGAAAGTTCGCCGATGGGCCGTGAGCTATATTGTTTCATCCCCACCCGTTCTAAAGCGTTTTTGGCGACTTGGCGGCTAACTGCAGAGAAGCTACGCAACCATCCCGTTTTTTTCACCCGTCCCATCATGACTACATCCCAAACTGTAGCGGGGTAAGTCCAGTCAATTTGGCTACGCTGTGGTACATAGGCTACTTTGTCAAGCTGTTGCATTAACGGTCGGTCTTGGTATAGCGCGCTACCTTGGCTCAGGGGAACTAATCCTAACATCGCCTTCATCAGGGTACTTTTTCCTGCACCATTGGGGCCGAAAATCCCTGTCAGTCGCCCTGGGTGGATCACACAGCTAATGTTTTTCAAAGCTTCTTGTGTTCGGTAGTGTACTCCCAGTTGGTTAATTTTAATACTTCCCACCGCCGTCAAGGTTTCTTGGTGGGGGTAGATTGGATGAAAGTTGGCGTCAGCTTCTAAGGAAAAATTAGCAGTTGTCATGGCACTACTTCTGGGAATGATTGGAAAAAATGAAAATAATATGAAAATAGTGTAACCTGAAAAATGATAAAAATATGAAAACAAGTGTAACAAGTTTATGCGAGGAATTGCTCACTCAAAAGCTAGATATTGTGGGTTAGCTGTAGTTGGAGTGCTTTTAGGACTTTGGATAGAGGGCTGTACTCAAGTCAACCGTAATACCCAGCAAACAGATGGTCAACCGTTGGTGGTGGCGACTAGCACAATTATTGCTGATTTAGCCCAGGAGGTGGGAGGGGAAGAAGTGAAAGTGAGAGGAATTCTCAAACCAGGAACTGATCCTCATGTTTACGAACCAGTACCAGCAGACAGCAGAGTTTTGGAAGAAGCGAATTTGATTTTATATAACGGTTACAATTTGGAACCGGGATTGATTAAATTGATGAATGCTGCTGGTGGTAAGGCGCGAAAGCTCCCAATAGGGGAAGCGGTGAAATCTTTGCAGTTAGATAAAGGGAAAGAGGAAACAGTACCAGATCCTCACGTTTGGGGTAATGCAAAAAATGCGATCGCTATGGTAACTAAAATTCGAGATGCATTAATTGAATTATCACCTACTGATAGAGATAAATTTACCCAAAATGCGCTGCAATTAACCGACGAATTAAAACAGTTAGATAGCTGGATTAATCAACAAATTCAAACTATACCCGTTGATCAACGCAAACTTGTCACCACCCACGACGCCTTCCAATATTATGGACAAGCTTATCAAATAGCGATCGCAGGTACATTAATCGGCATTAGTACCGAAGAACAACCAAGCGCTCAAACCGTACAAAAATTGGTTGAATCTATCAAAAAAATCGGTGTCCCCGCAATTTTTGCCGAAACCACAATTAATCCCGCCTTAATTAAAACTGTAGCCGAAGAAGCAGGCGTAACTCTAGCACCGCGACAACTTTACTCCGATTCCATCGGTGCAAAAGGTAGTGATGGTGATTCTTACATCAAAATGATGGTAGCAAATACCCGCACCATTGTAGAAGCATTGGGAGGCAAATATACCCCGTTTGTTGTGCAGAATTAGTAAGTAAGTCGGTGAAAAAATCAATACAAGGAGAGTGAGTAGAAAAACGCACACCCTATCTTGCAAAATTTAATTAGGTCAAGCGGAAATATTATTTCCCTCTCCACCTAACTCAACCCCTTTGATAAAGATTTGTAAATTTGTTCGTTATGTTAATTAGGGTATGAGATTTTTACTGATATGTGTGAAATTATTGTAAATAGTAAAAAAACTAACTCAGATTTATATATTAGTGCACTATGACCGCAGACTCTAGCATAAAGTTTACGATTACCTTCAACGACCCGGACTTGGATGCAGAAGAAAAAGACGAGCAGGCTCAACGACTGATTGCTGAACTCAAGCAAATTGACGAAGTAGATACAGTCGGTCGTGTTCTTGATCCCAACCCACCAGAAGGTAACAAAGCATTAGGTGGCTTTCTAGCTGGTTTATTAATGGCTGAGGTGAATATAGCCAATGCGAAAAAGTTGATGGGATTTCTGGGAGATCGCCTCGGTGGTAAACCTATTGAAATAGCAGTAGAAGCGAACGGCAAAAAACTAACTGTAAAAGCTCACAGCCGAGAAGAACTGGAAGCTGCTATTAAAGCAGCTCAAGATTTTATAGCAGTATAGTAAAGCTATTACTTACTGCGCTTTTGGAGTTCTTTAATTCTGTCCTGCGCTTTTTGAGCATTGAATATTTCTCCCTTTTTCTGAAAAAGAGGGACTGCATCCTGATAATTTTTAATAGCTTCCGGTATATTGCCTAGTTTAGAGTTGATATCTCCCAAACTGAAGTAAGCAGAGGCTTTACCAAAATAATTAGCTGCGGGATTGACTGCTCCCCAGTTCTTGTTGATAGCAATTCCCTGAGTAAAATCCCTAAGCGCTCCCTTGTGATCAGCATCTGAGAAGTAGCGAGCAAGTCCCCGATAGTAGTAGGCAATAGCTAAGTCAGACCTAAGATTAATTGCCTGCTGGAAATTTTCAAAAGCAGGTCGAAATTCATTCAACGAATAGTGAACAAAACCTCTATTGAAATACGCAGAAGCAATACCATAGTAGTTAATATCAGGATTGTCTGTTCCCCAATTTTCGTTAATTTTAATTGCTTGAGTGTAATCAGCGATCGCTCCCTGTTGGTCTCCTTGATTTTGTTTTTTGAACGCCTGATTATATAATTCCAATGAACTAATCTTGGTTGAGGAAGATGAGGTAGGATTAGCAATTGATGCAGGTGATTCAATTGGTTGATTGCGGGATAATGTTACCCCCAAATAAGTTACTAAAGCTAGAGAAATAGCAATGCTTGCCCCAATCAGCAGTTTATTGTTTCTCCCAAAAGTAACAGAAATAGCCTGCATTCTTGGAGTTCTGGGTGGCGGAGGAATTTCAGCTTGGCTTGCAGCTAAAGCTTTATTTGACGGGTTGACAGGTGTCACATCTTCACTGGGGAATAAAGGTTGAATTACTTTTTTTTGGGAAGTAATTTGAGCTTCAATTAGGGCAATGTCTTCATCTCTGAGTTGTAAAACTCGTTGTAAATGTTTTAACTCATTTTGAGTGTCGGTGCTGAGAGAATGCTCACGCCCAATCGCCTCAACTAAAACTTGCTCATAGCGCTGCAATCTTTTCTGATACTCCTGGTAAGGTTTAAGCACCTCATTTTCAATTTCTGCAGCAACTTCAGGTAGCAGTCCTAGCCCATCGCGTAGGGCATCTAAGGTATTACGCCCTACGACAGAAATCATACCACGAATGGCAAAATGCTCAACTTCTTTGCGATACCTGAGTTTTGGATCTTCGATGGGTGCTTGAGAAAGATAGATCTTGTAGCCTTCTTTAACAGCATAAATTTCTGGTTTCATTGCTGGCGCAGCTTCTTGAACTTTCCCTTTAGCATATTCATGCAACTCATCAATTGAAACTACGCCATCGCTATCAATATCTGCTGCTCCAGTCGCAATTCCCTCGACTAAATAACGAGTGTAAATCGAAAGGTCATCTCCCTCTTGCTCGAAGGAATACTGAGTGGAAGTCGAAGACGTCAGGACAGCCCGTCCTTCTCCTCCCAGTTGATTTTTAACATCTACAGAACCGTCATTCTTAGCTAACCAACCTTCAGCAAATGCTCCACTAAAGCAACAATCTAGAATTACAACTTGTCGCTTAGAGCGGCTATTGCTCATAATGTCTTGTACAAAACTAGCCGGAACTGCTGTTGCTCGAATCAGTTCTCCCTGTGGGGTTTTACGAGTAATGCGAGTAGCTAGATGTAGCTTACCGTTGTCGTCTTTGACACCATGACCAGAGAAAAACAGCACTACTAAATCGTCTTTTTTGCGACCCGAAAACAAGGTTTCAATTGCTTCCTGCATCTCCTGCGGTGTAGGATTTAATAAAATTTTTACTTCATTAAACCCACCCACCTCTGGCTGCTGTAATACTCGCCGCATCGCCTCTACGTCTCTAGCAGATCCAGGTAGGGGGGTCAAACCAGGTTCGTAATCGCTGACCCCGATCACCAGCGCCATCTTAGCCATTCTTGACCTCCTATATCGAAATAACCAAAAGCTGTGAAGCAGTTGCTGTTACTATCGAATGTCTTTGCAGCTATTTAAAGTCGGATTTGTCAAAAGAATTTTGAACGTGCGAGAAACAATACTTAGCAGAACATCTTTTATTAGCATAAACTTTTTAACGGTGTCGCGAAAGTCCCCACCTTCAAAGTATCCGTAGGTGGGGATTGTGAGCGGGTTACGATGATTACATCTATGACCAATAATGCAAGATGTTTAATCAAGCTACCGCATAGCGTCTTGTAGAGAAGCGGGACGAAGTTCAATTTCGCGTCTCTACAAAGTTCTGGTAACTACTCCCATTCTGTAAATTCGTTATTAGTATTGCGGAGAAGAGAGGTAATTTGAGTGCGACGAGTTTCAAAGTTAGCCGCGATGGAAATCAGCACAATACCTACCACTAAACCAATTACCCATTTAAAAAATGGATAACGCAAACTGAAAATAATTAGTTGGTAAATACTAGTAATAAAAAACGTCGCTGTGCCAACATAAAGAAACGCTCGCACTCGCAAAGCTAAACCTGCAAAAATAGCAATGAGGCTGAAAGCACCGGGTATTAAAGCTGTGTCTTGATGAAATAAAATCGCCCAACCACAAATAAAACTACTACCAATTAATCGCAGACTATGACGTGCAACTTTATATTCTGGTAGCTGGAGTTGGGGGTCAATTTGCGCTACATATAATATTGTCATCCCGACTGTAGTCACATACCACAAAGCATCAGTTAACCGCAGACTTTCAAACCACCGAAATAACGCCCAATCAATCAACGCCGCACTCAGATAGGTAAAACGGATATTTCTTTCCATCTGAGCGAGGAAAATGTAAAAACCAGCCACAATTAACAAGGTAATTGGATAAACTTGCAGTCTGGTTTCCCATAAAATGATTAAGGGCGTGATATATGCGGCTTGTTGCCAAGGTTTTTTTGACCAACCCCAACTTTCCCAAGGTAAGATGTAGAAAAAGTAGGCGACTACACAAGCGATCGCACCATTCCACGGCATTAATACACCATTAAATAATTGTCCCACCGCTGTCTCTCGCCAGTAAACCCTAATGGCTGCTACTCCTAATAAGCCGAGGTAAACCCACATCTCGGCTGCGGTAATTCTCCCAAAAATCTGAGCAGATGTTGCACGCCGTCCTTGAAAAATGGCGTATTGAATCAAAAATACTCCTGTTCCCAATCCTAGCAAGCGGTTAGCGGCGATGGGAGTAGCAATGGCTGCTAGTAATAAAAAGCTACTCCAAGCCCAGTGGATGTCCGCGATTCCTTGCAACTGTTGGGGAGTCAAACGCAGATAATCTACTAGCCAAGGTGATAAAATCCGATAGGCATACATGATGCCCACACCCAATGCAGACATGGCAATTAAGGCGTCACCATAAGCACCACCGCTGGCTTGGGACATTTGATAAAACAACAATTCATAAGCAGAAACAGAGACACCAATGATTCCTAAATATAGCAGGGGTTTAAATTCCTCCCGTCGTCTCCCCACACCAATGACAATTAAGGAGACGCCGAGGGAACACAAACCTGTCCAGTTGGTGAAGGTGTCGAGGCGTAGTAAGATACTAAAGGCTGCATAAATTAGCGGCAGGATGTGGAAGCTGCTCGGCAATTTCGCTAATTGATACTTGCGTCGCCACCACTCACCCAAAAGCTGAGTGCTTAAACCTAGGAAGATGTTAGCGATCGCCATATTCACAATCGAGCGTCCCCAAAATCCTAGCAACTCTGCCATTAATAATTCTACACACCAACCGATGCCATAAAATGCCCAATTTGTGGGTCGTTGCCAACTACGATAGGTGATGGCTCCGAGAGTGATCACATCAGCAATTAAATACAAATATCCTGGAGAGACAAACCCGCTATACACAGCCCAGGAGTGTACCGTCAGTGTAGACAATTCTAAGACACACAAAGCGATCGCCCATCTATCACTTGCTTGTGCATATATATTTGCTAATTCTCCACCCCGGCGCAGCAAAACTGTACGCCCTACCCATAAAATTAAAGTAGCGATCGCACCCACCACAAACCAACTTTGCGGTAATAAGCGCGGTAATCCTGGTATACCTTCCCACAACACAGCGCCAACGAAACCCAATGCAAAGGCTTCTGTGATCATCGCTGTTGAAATGTGCCTAATATAACTGCTGTTGACCAGCATTAATCCCACACCTACCCCTAAACCAATCAAACGAATTCCTGGTAGAGGTAAAATTAGTAACTGTGCCATGCCTATAGCCAGGACAGCAAAATATGTCGTCACTGTGCGTCGCTGTGCAGAGATGCGACTAGCCAGACCAGTCAGCGCTATAGGTGTAATTAACCAAATTATCCCCCAGCGGTAATTGGTATCAAAATTACCATACCACGATAATTCTGCACGCGCCCACAACAGCAGAAAGCTGAAGCTAGCTAACACCAAACCAATGTACCATGCACTATCCCGCCACAGTCCATCCCGGAGACTAAATGCCCACTCTGCCACCATTAAGATTAACAAAATACCCGCCCAAGCCCCGTTTCCTAAATTGGGGAACAGCCAATTAATGCAAGAACACAGTGTCAACACCCCCATCACATGAGTCAAATAAATCAGTCCTGAAGTAGGGGTGAGGTTTGCTCCGTGGTGTAGACGGCGTTGGGTAACAAATACCAAAGTCAGAGTAGACAAGAGAAAATTCAGCGATCGCAGTGTAGGATTAACTAGGGAAATGGTGGTTAAAACAGTTCCTAACAACAGCGTCAGCAGTTCACCAAATTTAGCTAATTCCCGCTTTTGCTGACCATAAAAACTCTGCGTCAGCGCCACCATGAGAATAATATAGGGAAAATAAGCTATGCTCAACAACGCCCAAGGATAATCTTGCGCCTTGGTTAATTGAGTACCAAAAGCGATCGCTGATTCTTGTAACTCAGTTGGTACTAATCGCCAACCTAACCAAAATATTTGTAAACCAACGAGAAAAATTGCCCCAAAATCAGCATTAAGATTGTAACGCTGCAAGCGATCGCTCATATACAACAAACATAAACCACTAACTGCGATCGCTTGTCCAGGATAATCTGTAACCGCCACTAACCAACCGAGAAAAATGAGAATACCACCGAGTTTTTCCCAGATGAAGGGAGATGAGAGAGACGGAGAATTAGTAGGCTCCTCCTCAGTTGGAGACTCTTGCTGGCGCTGTGCTAACCATGTCATCAACCAACCGCAAATACCGATAGCCAAACCTAGTTGAGTGACATCGATTTGCACAACAAAAATCGCCCGCACCAGCAGCACGATGAGAGCGTAAACAATAATAACCGCAGGTAAATTAATATTGATATCCACAGGGTGGTCATCTGGATTTTCCCTGGGTATAGGCTGACGAATTTGGCGATAGCGATGGTGAGAAAGAGTAATAACAGTTGTACCCACCATCGCCGCATACACAGCAATCACAGGCAAACCCGGTAACTTCCACCCCCAATGCAAGTATGATAACCCCAGAATATTGACTAAAAGTAATTTTTCCCGGCGGAAGTTAGTGACAAATAAGCGATTTCGATAAATTAAAACCGTAATTACCGAGAGAATCGGGGCAGCGATCGCTATTGTTATCCAGTCTAGAGGATTTTGCCACAACTTAAAGCTATCCATCGCCCAAAAGTTGACAGGAATCAGCAATAAAGTGACAATCAACAAAGTCTGCGCCGTCAACCGCAAGTTATTTTGCTTACCCGCCCAAAAGCTAAACCCCCAAAAACTCAGAGTATAAGCCAATAAAACCCCATACTGTCCAGAAGCCGGAAATCGCTCCCACTGGCTAGCAGCTAGCACCCCAGAAGAAACAACTACCAAAAATACCCCTAAAAACAACAGCCAACGCACACTTAATTCTGCCCCCAAAGATTGCAACATTTTGCTGACAAAATTAGGTTCAGGTGGTTCAGTCGGTGCTGTTTCCACAACACTCGCAGATACAGACGCTGGATGTAGCGCCTCTGCAGGTAAAGACTCTATAAAATCAGAATTAGCGACAATTAGCCGTGGTTGCGGTTGCAACACAACCTGACAAGTGAGAAACTCTCGGCAGATCTGCCTAACTTGAGCATCAGATATCAAACCCAAATGTAACCATATATCCAATCCTTCTAATAGCTGCGGGTGAGAAGATGGCAGCCTAAGTTCAAATTTCAGCGGGCGATCGGGTAACATAAGCCGCAGGCGTATCAGTATATACTTAAATCATCATTTGATTAAAGTATAATTATGCGCTGGCTGTGACACTTATTTTCCTGACTGCGCTTGAGAATAATTAACAGTTATCAGTTCTCAGCATCCCTACTTACCCATCCTTTGCAACCCCGCATCTGAAGGATACCTACCCACTGCTGCCAAAGCTTGCCGCTCCAAAATCCGCTCATCATGATTAAAATTGAGAATGCGTACTGTCACCTCGCCAATATCAGTTAGAGGTTTAATCACAGTTTCATCTACACGAGACATTTTAGTTACCTATTCCCCGCTCTTGATGTACTGATAAGCTCGTGCCTTTGCCAGCATCATCATATGTTCTAGCGTTAGAAAGAGATCTAACTCCCGCTTGTCTTCTCCAGTAAGTCCTTCAGTTTTAGCGCGGTAAACAAGATCCTCTAAACGTTCCTTTGCTGTATCCGAGAGTTGAAAATTGACCACAGTTTCGGGAGTAGTACCAGCAGCAATAAACTCGATAATTTCGTCGTAAACCTTAGCAGTCTTGATTGATGTATTCATGACTTTTAAGTAGCTGGGTGAAGATAAAGGTAATTAGCAAGGGTCGTTATTTGTTAAACGATAATTACCTCTGATTCAATCGAGAGCTTTCTCACGTATCCATTGCATAATCCTCAATATAGCAGGTAAATCAGTTCAAAATTACAGCGGACTGCTATATGCTTTTTGCTGTTGATAAAGGTTTTTAAATTCCTGTTGTTGTAGTTTATGGTCTACAATTGGCTGCGGATAACCAAGGGCGTGGCGCTCTAAAGGGGGAATTTTCCCAGTTACTAAATATTCTGTGTCGAGCGATCGCAGTTCTGGGATCCATTGTCTGATATATTCACCTTCAGCATCGAATTTTTGCGCTTGACTCGCAGGGTTGAAAATTCGCAAAGGCTTAGGATCCATCCCACTCGAAGCGCTCCACTGCCAACCACCATTATTAGCAGATAAATCACCATCAATTAACCGCTGCATAAAATATTTCTCTCCCAATTGCGGATTAATTAACAAATCTTTGGTGAGGAAACTAGCCACAATCATTCGACAACGGTTATGCATCCAGCCGCTTTCGTTCATTTGACGCATGGCTGCATCTACAATCGGATAGCCCGTATTCCCGTCACACCAAGCTTGGAATTTTTCTAAGTTGTTTTCCCAGGGAAAGTTTTTGAAAGTGTCGCGGTAAGCACCATCAGCCAGTTCAGGAAAATTATACATCGCATGTTGATAAAATTCCCGCCATGCTAATTCTTGTTGCCATGTGCGGATACCTGCGGTGGCTTCATCACTACGGCTATTTTCTAACGCTTCTAAGGTAGCTTTCCACACAGTGCGAATACCAATCGCACCAAATTTTAAAGCCGCACTCAGTTGTGATGTTCCTTCAACAGCAGGAAAATTCCGCTGTTCTTGGTATTCATTAATACTATGCGCGCAGAATTCCTCTAGTCTAGCTTGGGCTGCAGTTTCTCCCGGCGCAATCACTAAGCCCCCATCCCAAACAAAGCCTAAATCTTTAGCTGTTGGTAATGGTTTTACTCCCGCTTGTTGAGCAATTTCTTGCTCATCTGCTGTCAACTCTTCCGCATTTTGCAGCGTTGCGGCTGGTTGCGCCTTGGGTTTGCTACTCCAATTTTTCCAGAAAGGAGTGTAGACCGTGTATGGGCTATTACCCCCTGTGCGAATCTCATCTGGAGAATGGAGGATTTGATCCCAGTTTTGCTCTAGAAATTCTATCCCATTTTCTTTTAATGCGTCGAGCACAGTGCGATCGCGCTCTTGTGCATAAGGTTCCACATCCCAATTCCAAAACACAGCTTTTGCATTCAAAGCCTTAGCCAAAGCTGGAATTGTCACCACAGGATTGTCATGGAGAATCAATAATTGGCTCCCAGCTTCAGCATAGCGTTGCTGTAATGCCTGCAAACAGCCAATCAGATAAGTTACCCTCACCGGAGCGACATCATCCCTTTCCAGAATCTGCGGATCAAGACAAAACACACCCACAACCTTCGGACTCCGTAGCCTAGCTGCAGCCAATCCTGTATTATCACAGATGCGTAAATCGCGGCGGTGCCAAAACAAAATTAAATCAGACATTCCCTATCCAGAACAGTTCGCTTGTACTAGCTTAGAATCAAATGGCATCATTCAGCATCACTCCACCGACAAATTTCTAGAGCCAACGTATTCAAATTTTGATGAATTCTTAGTCTGTACAGTCAATCGTCCTTATGAACCTGGGTTAACCTTTAGAGTGGGAATCCAATCTAGTTTGTAGACCGTAAATCTTGATTTTTTTTTCAGATTTGTGTCGATTTAATTTCATTTCGGTTGATTATACAACTGGATTTTTTCGGGGATAAAGTTTGACAAATTGTCATATGAAAATTTTTAGATTTAGCTATTAATTAAGCTATCAAAAATATTTAAAACAAGTATCATAAAAAAAAAGCACAAGGTAGTCCCAAGGAAAAAACAGCACCAAGAAAAGTAAAGATTTAAAGCCGAGTGGAATCGTGGGCGGCTGACTTTTCCCTATTCCCTATTCCCTTTCATGCGCAAAAATGGGCGTAGGGCTTGCGTAAGTGTAAGCATTGGTGAAAAAATTGATGGGCGAGAGTCGCTAAGAAATTCTCGTTTCGCAAGGGATCTACGAGGACATCAGTGAAAGTTTTAGTTGTTGGTAATGGAGGGCGCGAACACGCTCTGGCGTGGAAATTACTGCAATCTGAGCAGATTGAGCAAGTTGTGTGTGTACCGGGGAATGGCGGTACCGCAACTATGGAAAGTTGCCAAAATTTGCCTTTAGCAGTGGATGATTTTGAGGGTATTGGTGAATTTGCTCTCAAAAATGACATAAATTTGGTGGTAGTCGGGCCAGAAGTGCCTCTAGCTAAGGGAATTACAGATTATCTACAATCCCAAGGACTGCAGGTATTTGGGCCGGGGAGAGCGGGAGCGCAAATTGAGGCGAGTAAGGCTTGGGCTAAGGCTTTAATGCAGGAAGCCGGAATTCCTACAGCCAAGGCGGCGGTGTTTACTGTAGCTGCTGCAGCTAAATCTTATGTCCAAGCACAGGGAGCACCGATTGTCGTCAAAGCAGACGGTTTGGCGGCGGGAAAAGGTGTGACAGTTGCACAAACAGTAGCACAAGCCCAAGAGGCGATTGAGGCTATTTTCCAAGGACAGTTTGGCAGTGCTGGTGAGTTTGTGGTGATTGAAGAATGTTTAATAGGGGAGGAGGTTTCGGTTTTAGCACTGACCGATGGGTTGACAATTCGACCTTTATTACCAGCGCAAGATCATAAGCGGATTGGTGAGGGAGATACAGGTGAGAATACGGGAGGAATGGGGGCTTATGCGCCAGCGCCCATCGCCACGCCAGAGTTGATGGCGCGAGTGCAAACAGAAGTTTTAGAAAAAGCGATCGCTACTTTAAAATCTAGAGGCATCGATTACCGGGGTGTGCTTTACGCTGGGTTAATGATTTCACCCCATGGCGACTTGAAAGTGTTGGAATTCAACTGCCGTTTTGGCGACCCCGAAACTCAAGTGATTCTACCACTATTGGCAACACCCCTAGAAGAATTGCTCCTAGCCTGCGTACAGCAGCGGTTAAGCGAATTACCGCCCATATCGTGGAAAACAGGTGCCGCCGCCACCGTCGTTGCTGCATCCGGCGGTTATCCAGGAGCATACACCAAAGGCAAAGTCATTAACTTTACTGACCAAGCCATAGATGCAGCAGTAACCATATTCCATGCAGGCACAAAATTAAACCAACAACAACAAATCGTCACAGACGGTGGTCGAGTTTTAAACATCACAGCAACAGGCGAAAATTTCACACAAGCGATCGCCCACGCCTACAGCGTCATCAAAGGCATCAACTTTGAAGGCATGTACTATCGGAGAGACATAGGCCATCGCCTTGCAGGGAAATAGAGTGTGGGGAGTTTGGGGTGATGGGGAGGTGGGGAGGTGGGGAGATGGGGAGTGTGGGGAGATGGGGAGTGTGGGGAGTGTGGGGAGTGTGGGGAGATAAAGGAAAAAACGAATTTATGCTTACGCTTGCTATCTTCTCCTTCCTCCCCGTCATCCCAAGCTTCCCACACCTCCCACACCTCCCACACCTCCCACACCTCCCACACCTCCCACACCTCCCCATCTCCCCATCCCCCATCCCCCCATCCCCCCATCCCCCCATCTAACATCTTTACCAAATAACTGTTAATTTTTTAGTTGTTGGGGTTTATAACCAAAACTACTGACAACTTTAATTTAAGATGCTGGCTCTTTTGAAAACAATCCGAGAAGCGATCGCCAATTGGTGGTCAGATTTTACCCTCCAAACTAAGTTGTTGGCTGTGGCGACGTTGGTGGTTTCACTCGTGATGAGTGGACTCACTTTTTGGGCAGTGAATACAATTCAGCAAGATGCGCGCATGAATGACACCCGTTTTGGGCGCGATCTGGGTCTACTGCTGGCTGCTAACGTCGCCCCCCTAGTAGCTGACAAAAATCTTACAGAAGTTTCTCTGTTTTCCCAACGCTTTTATAGCAGCACCTCTAGCGTGCGTTACATGCTCTATGCTGATGAAACGGGACAAATTTTTCTGGGGATTCCTTTTTTGGATCAGGAGGTGGAAAACTCCCTGACTATCGAGCGGCGAATTCAACTGCCAGAAGATTATTCTAGTGATGCAGACAAGCCCATGGTGCGGCAGCACATGACCCCAGATGGCGCAGTTACTGATGTGTTCGTACCCCTGATAGTTGACAAAAAATATCTGGGTGTATTGGCGATCGGCATTAACCCCAACCAAACAGCGGTCATCTCCACAAATTTCACTCGTGATGTCACCATCGCTGTTTTTATCACGATTTGGGTGATGGTGATTTTGGCAGGGGTGATCAATGCTTTAACCATCACAAAACCGATTAAAGAACTGCTGGTAGGCGTGAAGGAAATCGCCTCTGGGAATTTTCAACAACGGATTGATTTACCTCTAGGAGGTGAATTAGGAGAATTAATTTTAAGCTTTAATGACATGGCAGAACGCCTAGAAAGCTATGAAGAACAAAATATTGAGGAACTGACAGCCGAAAAAGCCAAGCTAGAAACTTTGGTTTCTACCATCGCTGACGGTGCGGTGCTCATCGACAATAATATGCAGGTGATTTTGGTCAATCCCACAGCACGACGTATTTTTGCTTGGGAAGGCGTTCATGTTGTTGGTGAGAGCGTTTTATATCATTTACCGCCAGCAGTGCAAATGGAAATCACCCGCCCGTTGTATGAAATGGCTGCAGGGGATTGTGAAACTGCGGAATTTCGCATTCATCTCAACCAACCCACCAAGCGGACTATCCGCATTTTGCTCACCACAGTTTTAAATCTCCAACGGGAAAATATTAAAGGCATTGCCATCACCGTACAAGATATCACCCGCGAAGTAGAACTCAACGAAGCCAAAAGCCAATTTATCAGCAACGTTTCTCATGAACTGCGAACACCTTTATTTAACATCAAATCTTTTATCGAAACCTTGCACGACTACGGCGAAGACTTGAGTAACGCCCAACGCATGGAATTTCTGCAAACTGTTAATCATGAAACCGACAGACTGACTCGCCTCGTCAACGACGTTTTAGATTTATCCAAACTAGAATCTGGTCGCAACTATAACTTTGGTGGTGTGGATTTAGCGCAAGCGATCGAACAAACCTTGCGTACTTACCAACTCAATGCTAGAGATAAAGGCATCGAACTCATTCAAGAAGTCGCGCCTAACTTGCCTTTGGTAGTAGGTAACTACGATTTATTGCTACAAGTATTAGCTAATTTAGTCGGTAATGCCCTCAAATTCACTGAAGCAGGCGGAAAAGTAGCCCTCCGCACCTACCAACTCAATTCCAAGCCGAACTCTCATAACCAGTTACCGCCAGTGCGGGTGGAAATTTCCGATACCGGCATTGGTATTGCTTCAGAAGATCAACAAGCAATTTTTGACCGCTTCTTTCGCGTGGAAAACCGAGTCCATACCCTAGAAGGTACAGGCTTAGGTCTATCGATTGTCAGAAATATTATGGAACGGCATCGTAGCAAAGTTAACTTAGTCAGTGAAGTCGGCGTCGGTACTACCTTCTGGTTCGACTTGGCAGCGTTTAATGAAGAAGCGACTGCACACATTGTGAAAAGTGTAAATGTTATGTAGGGAATGGGGAGTGTGGGGAGGTGGGGAGATGGGGAGATGGGGAGGTGGGGGGAGTGTGGGAGGTGTGGGAGGTGTGGGGAGTAAAGCGTGAGCCTTTAAGCCTGAAGCGTGAGCCTTTGAGCCTGAAGCGTGAGCCTTTGAGCCTGAAGCGTGAGCCTTTGAGCCTGAAGCGTGAGCCTTTGAGCCTGAAGTGTGAGCCTTTGAGCCTGAAGCGTGAGCCTTTGAGCCTGAAGCGTGAGCCTTTGAGCCTGAAGCGTGAGCCTTTGAGCCTGAAGCGTGAGCCTTTGAGCCTGAAGTGTGAGCCTTTGAGCCTCAAGTGTGAGAGCCTTTGAGCCTGAAGCGTGAGCCTTTGAGCCTGAAGCGTGAGCCTTTGAGCCTGAAGCGTGAGCCTTTGAGCCTGAACCTTTAATCCCCACACTCCCCCCACCTCCCACACCTCCCACACCTCCCACACCCCCCCCATTCCCTCATCCCCCGGATATGACTATTAGAAAACAGATAAATAATAAGCCCAGCAGTAGTAGCCATGTTTGATGGCGCTGTATCCAGTTTTTCACTAAGGTATTGAAGCTGGTGGTGTAAGCTAGCTGTTGCGACTCTAGCCGACTCTGTTCGAGATTTTGGTAAAGGGTGCAGTCTTTAGCGTAGGGACGTTGGGGAAAATTGCAAGTATCATCTTCATGATAAGTACAGCGATCGCACAAATATTCATCCCCAGTCGCACGATGCAAGGGAATACCGGGGTGTCCATAAGCTTTTAGCGTTGTCCGACAATAAGGACAAGTAATCGCTTGATTACTAACTTGTTGATGGCAGCGGGGACAAGATACAGTAGCCACAACTTAAATGCAAATCAGATAAGTAAACATCCCGATTTTAGCTATTTCCCAGCACAAATGGGCAATGGGAATTTTAGAGCCTCGGTTTGAGATTGAAACTTGGATTCCAGAACCTAAAGCTTCCCACACTCCCCACACCTCCCACACTCCCCACACCCCCCACACTTCCCACACTCCCCACACTCCCCACACTCCCCACACTCCCCACACCTCCCACACTTCCCACCTCCCCACTCTCTCTATAACTTCCGGAATATAACTATTAATCTAATCCTTGAATTCTCTCTAGAGAAAGAACTCATTATGTCTTTTATTTTCTAAGTTAGTGTTAGTAAATACCAAAATCTAAATTTTGTAACAATCATGGATAATCAACAAGATAAACAAATTCGTCAACCTGTTAGTGAAGATTGGCATTCCCAAGACGAACCAAATGTTAAAGAAAGAAAATTAACAGCGAACCCTGGAGATAGAATTGCTGATGAACCTCAATCAGTAGAGGAAAAAGCTCAACAAGTAGCTCTGGATGTTCCTGATATCACCGGCGACCAAATTAAAGTACCGACATACTTTGTTGTGGAATACCCCGATGGAGAGAAAAAGGCTCTACACCACGTTAAAGATGCAGAAGAAATTTCTGATGTGATTAGACAAGCTCGATTAGATGAGAACGGCGATCGCGTTTGGTGGTAGTCAGAACAATTCATCATAATTAATTCGTAATTCGTAATGTGAACTATTAATTATGGATTACGAATTATAGCAGTTCCCAATTACATGAAGTACAGCCTAGCTAGCCTCTAACCTCAGCTAAATGTACCTCCCTAAAACGAGAAACGCTATATTTTGTTATTTACTATTGCGCGCAGGTTGATATTGTAGACTACGCAGGCTTATGATCTAAGCGGGTCGCTTGTTCCAGGGCAGCTTTTTCTTTGGATCTCCGGGCGTAGGGCTGTAATTGGACGCGATCGCATCCGGTGAGAATGCTCAAATTGTCTAAGCTAATACCCCGCATCAACATTTCTACACACCAAGTGTGTTGTGCTTGTTCCAGCGCCGGCGGTTTTCCCTGGGTGGTTAATAATCCCTGAGTCCATGTTTCCCAGCATGTCTGAATTGCTGACTCAGTGATTAAGTTCCCATTTTGGTCAAGGAACATCGCTTTTTGAGTATCTTTGCGACTTTTCAACCATTTAATCAACGGATTGTTAGTGTACGAGCCGTAGCGTTTACCCATAATCCATTGATTTACAGGTACTTGACGCACGAATCCGGGAGTTGTTACCTGGAGAAAGTGTCCGTTAGCGTCATAAATTTGATGCGATCGCTGTAAGCTAACTATTTCCCTAGGAAATAATCCGGCGCCAAATAACACATACGCCAAAGCATAATCTTGTAGTCCGAGTTTTCCCGCTTGTCGCAAAATTTCGTGAACAATAAGAGCAGGTAAATCAGCCACTTCTGGAGTCAGAACAATGCTCGCTGGCGTAATTGCCAATTCTGGTACAGGTGACATCGCTCCGTGTAAAAATAATCTCACCAAATTCTCTAGAAAGTCGTCTCGGTCTTCCCAAAGTTCATGAAATTCGCTGGTAAACTCAATCACAGCATATCCTAAGAGCATTCCATTCAGCAGACTAGCCAGTTTTTCTGCTGGAAGATATGTATTTAAGTGTCCTTGCTCCATAACCGTGGCTAGATATTGTGCCACGTAGCGGTTAGCCTCTGTTAAACCCCTACCTAGGGCGCGGCGATTTTCCGTGGGGTATTGATCCGCTTCTCCTACAACTGAGCGCACAAACTCCGGTACCCGTTCGAGTGCATGTAAGCTTTCACTTGCATAGTCTTTTAAAGCTTGGTAAACACTACCAGGGGGATTCGCCCGCCGCACCAGAGATTCTCCTAAATTTTTGAAGGCTGCAGATTCTTCTAAAACTGCCAGCAGTAGACCATGTTTATTGCCAAAATGCCGAAACAGCGTGACTTCGTTAACCTCGGCTTGATCTGCGATTTGACGAGTTGTAGTACCACTAACACCTTGAGCAGTAAATAACTCCAGAGCGGCTTGTATCAAACGTTGACGGGCTGAGTATGGTTGAGACGACATAAAAACAAATGCAAGTTGCACTTGCATACAAATAACAAAGTTGCTAGCATAGCAAATGTAAGTGATACTTGCTCTATTCTAACTGTAACAAATGAGAATACAGAGCGGGTGAATCCCTTGTATAGAGCAAATCACTCCATCATTCATCAACAGGAATTTTTATGACCGCAAAATTTCTGGCGACCACCCCTGAGACAGGAGATGCGCCCCGCCTCAGTTGGTTAAATGTAGTATTTTTTACTACATTTCACGCCTTGGCTCTAACGGCTCCCTGGTTTTTTTCCTGGTCAGCCTTGGGTTTATTGATATTTCTCCACTGGTTGTTTGGAAGTATTGGAATTTGCCTAGGATATCACCGTTTACTGAGTCATCGGAGTTTCCAGGTATCGAAAGCAGTAGAATATGCGATCGCCTTCATTGGCGCACTTGCTCTCCAAGGGGGGCCGATTTTCTGGGTTGGTGGACATCGCCAGCATCACGCTCACACCGAAGATATCGACCTAGACCCCTACTCAGCCCAACGGGGGTTTTGGTGGAGCCATATGTTATGGATTTTCTACCCTCGTTCGCAATTTTTTGATTATGAAATCTATCAAGCATACGCTCCCGATTTAACACGACAAGCATATTATCGGTGGCTTGATCGTTATTTTATACTCCTGCAAATCCCCCTAGGTTTACTGTTATATGCCATGGGGGGATGGTCTTTTGTCATCTATGGAATTTTTGTCAGAGCAGTCCTGCTTTGGCATTCTACTTGGTTTGTGAACTCAGCCACACACAAGTGGGGCTATCGCACCTTTGCAGCCAATGACGGCTCATGTAACCTATGGTGGGTATCAATTGTTACTTATGGTGAAGGATGGCACAACAACCATCATACCTATCCCCATGTAGCCAAAGCAGGCTTTTCTTGGTGGGAAATTGACATTACCTGGTGGAGCATTAAACTTTTGCAGACTTTGGGTTTAGCAAAAAAAGTTATCATGCCTCCAGCCCAAAGTTTAAGTCACAAATAAAAAACTTTACTCATCAGGGAATATGGAACAGCCATCAATTTCATATTCCCCATTTCCTTTCATTCTATCTGCTTTGTCAAATCTAAATAACAAAAAATGTCCCCAATTTTATGACTGCAAAAAATCAAACAGAAAAAGACTTTTTGACGACAAATACTAATACAAGTAACAAGCAAACAACAGAAAAAATTCTCTGTCCTCATTGTCTACGCACAGCGACCAATAATATTAAATGTAAAGGAATTTGTGTGGCTGACAGTGACTATTAGAATTGTGCGATTACCGCTTAATTATTTGATATTTAAAAAAGCAAACTTACCTTTGATACCGTTAGCTTCCATCTGCAACTGAGCAACATAAAATTGTTTTTGAATAACATCACCTACTGGTGTAAAAGCAATTTCACCAAGGGGAGTTTGATAAGTCAATTTTAGTAATTCCTGATTCAATTCTGTACGCAGTTGTGGTATGGTCAAATCTTTAATTTGTCTTTTTTTATCTAAAGATTGCAGCGCTTCTACATATACTTGTAATGCAGCAAAAGCTTGAGCACTGACTTGGGGTGGTTCTCGCTGATATTGTTTTAGATATGCTTGACGAAATGCAGTATTAATTTTATTTTCATATTCAGGACTATAAGCTTGAGCAATAATCACGCCATCACAAAGCGCTCTGCAAACTGAAAATATATGAGATGTATTAAATCCATTCCCACCAACAATTAATCCTTTATAACCAAGTTCTCGTAATTGTTTAACTAAATTTCCACCATCAACAGCCAACCCAGATACAATCGCTAAATCTGGTTTTAAATTCATCGCATTGCTGACTTGAGTTTGAAAATCGGTATCTGTAGTTTGAAATTTTTGGACTGTAATTAAATTCAATCCTAAATCTTTAACTGTGTTTTGAAAAATTTCCGTTTCTGACTTATTAAAAGCATCATTTTGAGCATAAAATACAGCTACTCTTTTGATTTGGGGATTTTGTTTAAGAGCCGCTTTCACCGCATAGGGAGCTACCACAGCCACAGATGAAGAAACACGAGCAACATAATCACCAATTTCGGGAATACCTTTAGCAGTATTTGATGCACCAATCACCGGAATTTGATTGCGTTCGGCGATGGGATTAGCGCTAAAAGCTTGCTGTGACAAAGTAGGGCCGATAATTCCAACAACTTTATCTTTACTAATTAAGGTTTGAAAAGCATTAATTGCTCCAGTTTCATCACCACTAGTATCTTGAAATATTAATTTAATCGGTTTACCATTAATACCGCCTTGATCATTGAAATACTTTTGAGCAATTTTGACTCCATCAGTTCCCTCTTGACCAAGTAGCGCAACATTGCTCGTTTGAGCAAAGGCTATACCAATAGGAATATCATTAGCTGTGGAATTACTACTTTTAGTACAAGCTACCAGCAGCAAAGAAGATATGAATAGATGAGAGATACCGAGAGAAAGCTTAATGGCGATCGCATTTTTCATATATACTTAACCATGATAGTTTTTACAATATTAAGAGTTACCGTTTAGACACGGAATTACATCATATCGCAAGTTGTATAAATACGGTACTACCTCGTGTCAATTATAATCGTTATATAAGTAGCTTCTCGCCTTATTTGATTTATTGAAAGATTACTCAATTTTAGTAGATATTAGCTCATGCCATACTTAACTTCTAGTAGCGAAATTCAGAAAATTATTGCCGAATGTACCCAAGCTTCATCTTTGTGGCTAGATACAGAAGTCGCTAACTATAAAAGTCAGCGTCCTCAATTATCACTAATTCAGGTATTAGATAATCCCCAAGATATGAGTGGCGATCGCATTTTTATTTTAGATGTTTTGCAGCAGCCTAAATTAGTAGCCGAATTTGTTAACCAAATTATGGTAAATCCTAATATTGAAAAAATCTTTCACAACGCCAGTTATGATGTGAAATTTCTTGGCGACAAGCAAGCGCAAAATATCACTTGTACCTTAGAAATTGCTAAAAAAATTCCTCATTATCTGTTACCATTACCTAACTATCAATTGCAAACACTCGCCACACAATTATGTAATTTTAATAATATTGATAAACAAGCCCAGACCAGTGATTGGGGTAAACGTCCTTTAACTGAAGCACAAATAGATTATGCTTATTTAGATTGTATATATTTGGCTCAAGTACATGAGCAATTATTAAAACTACAAGCAAAAGTTAATTTTGACCCAGCTACAGAAGATTTAATCGCACTAGGGACAAGATATACACAACTTGAGGAACAATATAAGTTATTACAATCAGAATTTGAACATCTGCAAGAACGAATCAAAAAAGCTATGCAGACTCAAAAAGTAAAAGAAACCTCTTATTGCAAACTCACTAGTTATCAGCGAAAAACTGTGAAAGTAGCATTTGCTGAATTGGCGAGACTAGTAGAAAATCAAGGAATTGATTTAGATTTTCCAGTAACATTAACTCAGAAACTGCAAAAGGATTTAGGAGAAAATCTAGAACAATTATCTGTAGATATTGATGCAACTACCACTTGGCGATTGACTCCCAAAAATCAGGACAGCAATTTAGAAAATGAATAAATTGTTTATAGTGAACTGTATTTAAATCTAGATTGCTGTATCAATATAAAGATTTAAATAAAAAATTGCACATAATTATAAAAGAGTAGAGAAAAATTATAATAAAGGCGGGAAATAAATAGATAACTTATAAAAAATGAAAGCTTTTATACTGGATGCTAAATGCTGCACAGTTTATGCTGTGAATAATAGATGAGATGTGGCAATGCAACGCCTATCTGACGATTGAAAACAGCGGGTGATGAATTTCTGGATATATCAATTGAGTGAGTTTTGATAGGCAAAGTTAGCCGCGATCGCTAGTTAAAAAAATCACTAAATGGGGCACTAATTCGATACAGGTAAAATAGCGGTTGAAAATAACTTATGAAGCTGGGATTTGGGCAAAAAAAACATCAAGGTGTGAGCAGAGTCATCATGATAACAATGTTGACAGGATTGAGTGTATTTACTAACATTTCTTGTAGTAAAAACAGCGATGTATTAGTAACAGAAATTGGTGTTAATCCTCCCAGTCGTTCCTCAGCAAAAGCATCCAAAGCAGGAGAATTTTATCTTCAGGGACAAAATCAACATCTCAAAGGTAACTTACAAGGAGCGATCGCTTCCTATGACAAAGCAATTAGCCTCGATTCCCAATACGGTAATGCTTACAAAAGCCGGGGATTAGCTTACTTTGACTTAGGACAAAAAACCGAAGCGATCGCCGATTATAATCAAGCTATTCGCCTTAACCCCAACGACGCCGAAGCTTATAATAGCCGAGGAAACGCTCGCGCTTCCCAAGGAGACAACAGAGGCGCCATCGAAGATTATAACGAAGCCATCCGCCTAGCTCCCAACTACGCCGAAGCGTACAACAACCGAGGAAATGCTCACGCTTCCCAGGGAGACAGAAGCAAAGCCATAGATGACTTGGGACAAGCAATTCGCCTCAACCCACGATATGCGATCGCCTACAACAATCGCGGTAACGCTCGCGCCGCCCAAGGAGATAATAAAGGAGCGATCGCCGATTATAATCAAGCCATCCGCCTTAATCCTAACTTCGGCCCTGCTTACAACAACCGAGGAAACGCCCGCGCAGCAGACGGAGACAAACCAGGAGCAATTAAAGACCTACAACGAGCTGCAGATATCTTTCAAAACGAAGATAACAAAGACTTGTACCAGCAAGTGATGAACAACATTAAAGAACTCGGACAATAAAAAACTCCACGCTGGATTTGTCTGTTTTTACTGTAGCCTCCTGACAAATGTGCAATCACTCTCACTTCTCATACCATTTCACTCAAAATCTGATACAAATGTAAACCCTGAAAGCTTTGCTGCATCTAAGTTTTTTAATTGCGAATTGCTTGATTCGCAGCGTTAGCGAGTCCGCGAGCGTCATTGCGAATTGCGAATTGCGAATTGGTATCACCAGTGGGATTGAGGTAAAATTTTTCCGAAATTGTTGCAATACTCCTGGTAGTTATACTCGGTGTTTAAAAACACTTTCTCAATTTGAATGAATGGAGATAAAGTATGCGGAGTTTGTTCTTAGGATCTTTAGTTTTAAGCGGATTAATTGCAGCAGTACCTGCATTTGCAAACGACACCGCTAACACCACTACCGGACGTGAGGGTTCTCCTACAGTTAATACAGTAACTAGCCCCTACGGGAATTGGCGTTGTCAGTCTGTTTGCGTAATTGTTGAATGGAGATATCCGAATGGAGTAAAACCGGGTGAAACTGGCTATCCTAGTAAAGTCGAAGATGGCTTCGATGGATGGGTTGTAAAGGAGGAGCCACCAAAACGCCAATACACGAATAAGGAGCAATAGATTCAGCCTCGTACTCCGTCCTTAAGACTACCGTGTATACACGGTAGTCTTACCAAAGGGATTAGAGCTGATTCCCGTCCGTAATACCGTTTCACTTTCAGAAGCAAGAAAAGTGATGTGTATCAAGAATTTCGTGAAATGGCACAACATACTCCTTTGTCAACAAACATATGAAAATGTGCGCCTAACAAACCCTACTTGCCCAGCACCGCTAAAATAGTACGAAGGAAACAACCCGAACACAAAGCCATACTCATGTCTTCCAATCCCCAGAAACTCAGCGGTAACGAAATTCGCAGCCAATTCCTTAACTTCTACGCCCAACGGGGACATCAAATTCTCCCTAGCGCTTCCCTTGTACCAGAAGATCCTACCGTGCTGCTGACGATCGCGGGGATGTTACCATTTAAACCGATATTTTTAGGACAACGGACACCAGAATTTAAGCGAGCGACGACATCACAAAAGTGTATCCGCACCAATGATATCGAGAATGTCGGACGCACCAAACGCCACCAGACCTTTTTTGAGATGCTGGGTAACTTCAGCTTTGGTGATTATTTTAAACAACAAGCGATCGCTTGGGGTTGGGAAATCTCGACACAAGTTTTTGGCTTCTCACCCCAAAACCTCGTCGTCAGCGTGTTTGAGGAAGATGATGAAGCTTTTGCGATTTGGCGCGACCAAATCGGTGTCGTGGAAGCGAGAATCAAGCGCATGGGCGAAGATGATAATTTTTGGGTATCTGGCCCCACAGGCCCTTGTGGCCCTTGTTCAGAGATATACTACGACTTTCACCCAGAACTCGGTGATGAACATATTGATTTAGAAGACGATACCCGCTTTATCGAGTTTTATAACCTCGTCTTCATGCAATATAACCGCGACGCTGAAGGGAATTTAACACCGCTGCAAAACCAGAACATCGACACCGGGATGGGTTTAGAAAGGATGGCGCAAATCCTCCAACAAGTCCCGAATAATTACGAAACTGATTTAATTTTCCCCATAATTCAAACCGCAGCCGAGATTGCAGAGATTGACTACCACTCCAGTGATGAGCAGACCAAAATCTCGCTCAAAGTCATCGGTGATCATGTGCGTTCCGTCGTCCACATGATTGCTGATGAAATTCGCGCCTCTAATGTCGGGAGGGGTTATATCTTGCGGCGGTTAATTCGTCGATTGGTGCGTCACGGGCGCTTAATTGGTATCTCTACAGAGTTTACTACCCAAGTTGCAGAAACAGCGATCGCTCTAGCAGCATCAGCTTACCCCAATGTGCGTCAGCGAGAAGCAGCAATTAAAGCCGAACTGCAACGGGAAGAGTCGAATTTCCTCAAAACTCTGGATAGAGGGGAAAAATTGCTGGCGGAAATTATCCAAGAACTCAAACAGCAAGGCAAAACTCAAATTAGTGGTGAGAGCGCCTTCACTCTCTACGATACCTACGGCTTTCCATTAGAACTGACACAAGAAATCGCTGCGGAAAATCACCTCACCGTTGACGAAACAGGTTTCAACGTCGAGATGCAAAAGCAGGTAGAACGGGCAAAAGCTGCTCACCAAAGCATCGATTTAACTGTGCAAGGTTCCCTCGATACCCTAGCTGAACACATCCACGCGACCGAGTTTATTGGTTATGACCAAGCTGCAGCCACTGCTAAAGTAGAAGTCTTACTAGTGGGTGGCGTCTCCCAAGAAGAAGCCGAAGCGGGAATTGACGTGCAAATCGTCCTCAACCAAACCCCATTCTACGCCGAATCTGGGGGACAAATCGGCGATCGCGGTTATATCTGTGGTGATGGTGTGGTCGTCAGCATTGACGATGTGAAAAAAGAATCTGATTTCTTTGTCCACTTCGGCCGCATCGAACGCGGTACAATCCGAGTAGGAGATATTGTATCTGCTCAAATAGACCCCGCTTGTCGGCGTCGTCTCCAAGCCAATCACACCGCAACCCACCTCCTCCAAGCGGCGTTGAAGAAAATTGTTGATGAGGGGATATCTCAAGCCGGTTCCTTAGTTTCCTTTGACAGACTGCGTTTCGACTTCAACTGTCCTCGCGGTTTGACAACCGCAGAAACCCAAGCAGTCGAAGAACAAGTCAACACTTGGATTGCCGAAGCCCACATTGCCAAGATAGAAATATTACCCATAGCCGAAGCCAAAGCTAGGGGTGCAGTCGCCATGTTCGGCGAAAAATATGGCGAAGAGGTGCGAGTGATTGATTTTTCTGGTGTATCAATGGAACTCTGCGGTGGGACACATGTCAGTAATACTGCTGAAATTGGCGTTTTTAAGATTATTTCCGAAGCTGGTGTCGCTTCTGGGGTACGCCGCATCGAAGCTGTATCCGGCCCAGCGGTGCTAGATTATCTCAACTTAAGAGATAAAGTAGTCAAAGATTTAAGCGATCGCTTTAAAGTTAAACCAGAAGAACTACCAGAGAGAATCACCACACTGCAAAACGAACTCAGAACCAGCCAGAAGCAGTTGGAAGTTTTGAAAGGGCAATTAGCGATCGCCAAATCTGATAGCTTACTACAAACAGCCGAATCTGTAGGCGATTATCAAATCATCGTCGCCCAATTAGACGACGTTGACCCAGAATCCTTGAAAACTGCAGCCGAACGGTTACTGCAAAAAATTGGTAATGGTGCGATCGTCCTTGGTTCCGTCCCTGAACCAGACAAGGTAAGCATAGTTGCCGCTTTTAGTCAAGAGGTGAACAAAAAAGGTCTACAAGCAGGTAAATTTGTCGGCGCCGTAGCGAAAATCTGCGGTGGTGGTGGTGGTGGAAGACCAAATTTAGCCCAAGCCGGCGGTAGAGATGCGAGTAAGTTACCAGAGGCTTTAGCCCAGGCGTTGAGTGATTTAAAAGCGGGGTTGGGTTAGTTTTTTGTAGCGTAAGCACATTGCGTGCTTTCGATACTCTTAATCAGTTGATAAGTTTTTGATCGCAACTGTCCCACCATCACGAAAATCAACACCAAGATGGTAGTCTTTAAGCAGTGCAGTTCCAACTAATGGACGACGACCCATTTTAAATAATCTTTATCTAAACATACTGGTGAGCGATCGCACAAACAGTAAAATATATTTTACTCAAACTATTTACAGGCAAGATTTTTAGCCAATTGACACCACAGATAATAGCTTGACTGATTTAATTTTTGAGCAACTATAACTTGAAATTAATCTAGCGTTAACTCTGATGAATAATCTATTGTGGTAAACATCCATATAAGAGTTAAAAATGTACAACTACATTAAGTGTATCTATTTTAGTGAATTAGAACACTTGTGAACAAATCTGTTTGGATTTTCAGAAGAGAAACGTAGAAATTTCAAGGAGTAACTGTGTTTTTTTTTAAAAGACTTAGTAGGAAGTTCCTTAGATTTTTGGCTGTTGCTTTCTTCGTGCTCACACTAGTTTTATATCCTTCTCTTTTGGGTAATTTACCAATAGTAGGAACGCTCACATCAGAGATCAGGATTATCCAAGAACAAGCGCCTGAAAATGCATCAACAATTATTGAATTTGACACCAATCAAGCAGCTTTTGCATCTGATGGTTCAGCAAAAAGCAGCAAAAAAGATGGCGTCATTGACTTTTTTAAAATGGCGATGGGTGCATTAGCGGGTTTAGTGCTGTTTATCTTCGGTGTTACTCGCCTGTCTGAAGGATTAGAAGACCTGGGGACAGAGCGGATGAAAAATTTCTTGAGTAAATGCACAACTAATCGGTTTGCTGGTGTATTAACAGGAGCAGTAGCAACCACCTTGCTAGAGTCATCCTCAGTCACCATCATCATGGTGATTGCAATGGTGAGTGCTGGTGTACTCACCTTCGTCCAATCCTTGGGTGTAGTATTGGGTTCCAATATTGGAACTGCAGTCGGGGCGCAAATCATCTCCCTTGATATTAAGCTGTATGTTCCCATACTCATGTTTGCCGGGTTATTGCTGTTATTTTTAGGAAAAACCCAGCGACTGAAAACCATCGGTATCATCATCCTCGGATTTGGCTTGATGTTCTACGGGCTAGAAGCCATCGACGAAGCGATGAAGCCCTTCCGCACCTACAAGCCCTTCATTAGCTGGATGGAGACTTTAGGCAATAATCCCGTCTTGGGTGCTTTAGTTGGCGCCTTGTTTACCATTATCATTCAATCTTCCTCCGCAACAGTAGCGATCGTTATTACCCTAGCCAGTTCCGGAATTATTGCTCTACCTGCAGGGATTGCAATCATGTTAGGGGCAGAGGTTGGTACCTGCGCTGATACGCTACTATCCACCATTGGTAGGGGAAGTGCGGCGCTGAGAACAGGCGTGTTTCACTTCTTATTTAACTTGGTTAGTGCGACTCTGGGGATTATCTTTGCACCCCAACTTGTGCAACTAGCGCAAGCTATCTCTGGTGGTGCTGGAGTCGGACGACAAGTTGCTAATGCTCAGATGCTGTTTAATATCTTGGGTGTTGTGCTGTTGATTGGCTTTTTACCCGTAGTGGCTCGCTTATTAGAAAGACTGATTCCCGAGAGTGAAGCTGACGCAGAACGTAAACGTCGCCAAGAAGAGAAGCAAAGAATTTCTGAGCAGGTTGGTGCAGGTGCTTAAAGGAGGCAAAATAATGATGTGTTCTCAAACTCGAAACTGGGCATTTGTCATCTCTCTTGTGACTTTGGGAGTTGCGGCTTGTAGCGGTCAAAATCTCGACACCACAGTTTCCTTTCCAGAAGCTGTGAACAAAGCCAAAGAAGTCAGCGCCTCAGAAAAATTAACAGGGTCAATTAAAATAGACGGCTCTAGTACAGTATTTCCGATTTCCAAGGCGATGGTAGAAGCCTTCCAGAAATCAAATCCCGGTGTGCAAATCGCCGTGGGAGTTTCCGGGACAGGTGGGGGATTCAAAAAATTCTGTGCTAATGAAACTGATATCAGTGGCGCATCTCGCCCCATCAACGCTGAGGAAATGGAGCTTTGTAAACAAAATAACGTCGAGTTTATTGAGTTACCCATTGCTTTTGATGGTTTGGCGATCGTAGTTAACCCCCAAAACAATTTTGCTCAATGTTTAAAATTGGGCGAGTTGCGAAAGATGTGGGAACCAGGCGCCCAAGGCAAAATCAGTAATTGGAACCAAGTACGCTCTAGTTTCCCCAATCAACCCTTGAGTCTTTACGGCCCTGACAAGGAATCTGGTACCTACGATTATTTCACCCTCGCAGTTGTAGGTGAAGAAGGAAAAAGCCGCAGTGATTTTTCTCCTAGCAAAACTGATACAGCTTTGGTAGAGGGAATTGCAGCTAATCCCAACGCGCTCGGCTACTTTGGCTACGCTTACTACTTAGCCAATCAAAACAAACTCAAACTTTTAGCTGTTGACAGCGGTAGCGGTTGTGTGCAACCAAGCCCCCAAACGATCGCCGATTCTCGCTACCAACCCCTATCCCGCCCTGTGTTTATTTACGTCAAAAAATCAGCGGTAAAACGCCCAGAGGTCAAAGCTTTTAGCAGTTTCTATGTCTCGCCAGATAACGCTAATTTGATCCTCCAAGTGGGTGATGTACCCTTACCCAGCGTCGCCCTAGAAGCAGCCGGCCTCCGCTTAGACAACGGTCAAACCGGGACTAAATTTGGCGGTAAAGGTTCTGTGCTTGGTGTCAAACAAGACGCCCTCAAGTAGGCTGAAAACAGCAGTATTTTACAGTAGGGTATGTCCATAAAAACTCTTGTTTCTCTTGGCTTGCTGGTGTTCATACCAATTTCCATTGCTGCCAAGCATTGGGAATGGGGGTCACTTACTGTTTTTATCACATCAGCGATCGCGATCGCACCGTTAGCCATCTGGTTAAGTACGGCGACAGAGGAAATAGCAGTTGTTACAGGCCCTTCCATCGGCGGCTTACTCAACGCTGTGTTTGGCAATGCGACAGAATTAATCATTGCCTTAGTTGCGCTTAAGGAGGGCTTGATTGATATTGTCAAAGCCAGCATCAGCGGTACCATCATCAGTAACTTGTTATTGGTAATGGGGCTTTCGATGTTGCTTGGTGGGCTGCGCTACAAAGAGCAGGAGTTTCAGCCAGTGGTAGCACGGGTGAACGGCTCGACTATGACTCTAGCCGTCACAGCCTTGGTTTTGCCTGCACTTGTGACTTATTCTTCTGGCAAAGTCAGCACTGAGCAAATTGGCAAAATCTCCATCACTGCTGCGGTAGTCTTGGTTGTGGTTTATATTCTCACACTAGTGTTTTCCCTGAAAACTCACAGCTATCTCTATGAAGTGGGGCTGGTGGAGCAAGAAGAGAACAAACCCCAGGATGCTATTGAACACAGCACTAAACCTAATCTTTGGCTCTGGCTGGGCGTCTTGGTGGTTTCCACACTGGCTGTAGCATTTGAGTCAGAAATTTTTGTCGGTGCGGTGGAAGAAGCTACATCAGGGCTGGGACTCACTCCCCTATTCACTGGTGTGATTTTGCTACCGCTGGTGGGTGGAGCAGCAGAATATGTCACAGCGGTGCGAGTAGCCATTAAAAACAATATGGATTTATCTGTATCTGTAGCGATGGGGTCTAGCTTGCTGGTAGCCTTACTCGTGGCGCCCATCTTGGTAATTGTGGGACAAGCGATTGGTCAACCGATGGATTTGAGTTTCGAGCTGTTTGAGGTAGTTGCAGTTACTATTGCTGTTGCTGTTGCCAATCTCATTAGTTTGGATGGTCGCTCTAATTGGTTAGAAGGAGTTCTCCTCTTAGCAACATACATCATCCTCGGAGCTGCTTTCTATTTCCACCCGGCGTAATAGCACCAGGTTAGGTTGAGGCGCAAGCGCAACCAGTCTGATGCTTCGACCTAACCAACAAAATCTGGAAATTAAAATCTAAAATTGTTTGAGGTAGGAGATAAGCTGTGAGTAATCAAGTCGAGCTCGATGTTGAAAAGTCCTATTCGCAGCAAGATACAATTGCTGCTTTGCGCCGATTAGCTGATGCATTAGAGCAAAATACGACTTTTGAGATATTTCTAGAAGGAGTGCGGGTGTTTGTACCACCAAATGCCACAATCCAATTTGAGTATGAACGGGAGGAAGATGAGCAAGAGTTAGAGATTGAGGTGAAGTGGAAGTATTCGTAACCGCAGGATCTCACTTTTTAGTTTGTGGGCTGGGAAGTCTGGGACAATACTGCGTAGCGGCTCTGAAAAAATTTGGTGGTCGAGTCAGCGCTATCGATATTAGTCGTCCGCAGAGTTGGGAAGTCAAAAACTTGCCCGATTTATTAGAAGATTTTGTCCTCGGTGACTGTCGTCAACCGCACATATTGCAGCAAACTCAAATTCAGCAGTTGAGGGCGGTACTTTTAGTTACTAATAACGAACGAATTAATATTGAAACCGCCTTTGCTGTTCGGTTGCTTAATCCCCATGTCCGCCTTGTAGTCCGGTCTTCCGAGCAGAAACTGAATCAACTTTTAGACCAGCAGTTAGGCAATTTTACTGCCTTTGAGATGAGCGATTTACCAGCGCCAGCTTTAGCGATCGCTACTCTTGCTAATGAAACCCAAGGACTGATTACCCTAGATGAGCATTTGTTGCGAATTGTCCGCTGTTCCATTGACTCAGACCATCGCTGGCGCGATCGCCGTTTTGTGCAAGAATTAAATAACCGTAAACGTCGGGTACTCAGTCATTATCCACACACAACAGCCCCACCCGCAGAGTTTCATCAGTGGGAGCCAGAAGCGAGAATCCGCGCCGGAGATACTGTCATCTACATTGAAATTACCGAGAATTTGGGTGATTTTGTCCAGTCAAATGCTATACCTGCGGGTCAATCCAAGAGGACAATCAAACAAAGATGGGAATATCTGCGTCAGCAACTATCAAGTTTAGATTTGCAGCAATTACCATCACAGTTGCGTCAATTCCTCTCCCAGCAGCAAAGTAAGCGGGTCGCTATTTTAGTGGGAATTACGGTTTTATCACTGGTGATACTGGGTACAACCATTCTCAAAGCAGCTCATCCCCAAGAAAGTTGGCTCAAAGCTTTATATGTCAGCAGTGTGATGCTGCTCGGCTCCTATGATGTTGTGTTTGGTGCTCTCAGTTCCGCAGATACCATACCTGTGTGGATGCGGTTTCTCAATTTAAGCTACATGCTAGCGGGTACTGCTTCCATTGCTGTGTTATACGCATTACTCACCGAAAGCCTACTAGCGGCAAAATTTGAGTTACCTAATAAACGCCCTCCTGTACCTGAGCAAGACCATGTAGTTTTGATTGGGTTAGACCGCGTTGGTCGGCAAGTTGTCAGATATCTGCAAAAGCTCAAGCAACCTTTAGTAGGAGTTAGTGACGCTACCCTAGAACATAATATCTTACCAGAAATGCCGCTGGTTGTTGGCGACTTTCGGGATGTTTTAGAAGATGCGAATCTGAATACTGCGAGGAGTGTGTTGGTTGCGACTGACAACGAAATGGCTAATTTAGAAATTGGCTTGCTAGTCCACGCGACTAATCCTGATGCGGCGCTGGTAATCCAGACATTTGAGCCTGACTTTAGCGATAATTTGGCTCGGCTTCTACCTTATGCCAAAGTGTTGTGTAGTTATTCTCTGGCTGCAGAAGTGTTTGCGGCTGCAGTTTATGGAGATCATATTCTGGATTTATTGCAACTTAATGAACACACAGTGCTGGTAGCAGAATACAAAGTGCAATCAGAGGATAGTTTACAAGGTTTACTGTTAGCTGATGTTGCTTATGGTTATGGAATAGTACCGCTTTTCTACCAAGCTTTTAGCGAGTCAACTGGGTTATTATTGCCCTCAGATGATATTAAGTTAAATGTAGGCGATCGCCTGATTGTTTTAGCTTCTGTAGACAGTCTACACCAAATTGACCAAGGTGAAAAACTGCCCCGACACTGGCAGGTACAAATTAACAATGCTGCGAGCAGAGGTGCTGTGTTTGAAGGTGCAAGAATTATCACCCGCATCACAGGTTGTAGCATCAATACAGCCACTACAGTTATGAATAATTTACCCGCACCTGTACCAATTCTCCTATATAAATATCAAGCACTAAGATTAGTCCGAGAACTCAGCAAAATTCAAACTCAAGCTCATTTAATCGAGGGAATAGGGAACAGGGAATAGGGAATAGTAAGTCGCGCACAATTCTACTCGGCTTTAAACATTTACTTTTCTTGGTTAAAAAATATGCGAGTTTTTAAAACTATTTTTAGTTTTTTATTTGATAAGCGCAAGAATGAGCGTTTTCTAGGTTTTCTTGATGAAGCAGAAGACTTTTTCGCTAAAATTCTGTCTTTGGTGATGCTCATAGTTATTCTGTTTACTATCATAGATTTAAGTATTGTTTTGGTTAAAGAGTTGTCGTCGCCACCGACTGGTAACTTTTCTAAAGGCTTACTCAAAATATTTGGGCTATTTTTGAATGTCTTGATTGCTTTGGAGATTACACAGAATATTACTTCCTATCTCAGCAATCATATTATTCAAATTGAGATGGTGATTGTTACCTCGTTGATTGCTGTAGCTCGCAAAATTATTATTCTTGATTTTGAAAAAATTTCTGATACAGAACTCTTTGCACTTGCGGCAGCAATTTTTGCACTTTCAATATGTTACTGGTTAGTGCGCCGTACTAATTCTAAATATCCTCCTCATCATTAGGTCGCAAAAAATTCAAAGCCAATTACCGATGACAATCATTGGCGCCCAATAAGCGGGGTTGTTGTAAGCGATATTGACGCCTTCAGATGCTGGTAATTGTTTAGCATTAATCATTTTAATTTGGGCTTGTTGCAATGCTTGGGCAATGCTCATGCCGGTGTTGCGATAGTTGGTGTAAAATGTTTTGACTAGTTCGGATGTTGATGTATCTGTGACGCTCCACAAAGAAGCGATCGCACTTTTAACTCCTACTTGCATTGCTACCCCTGCTAATCCTAGTGTGGAACGCTCATCACCAACTGCGGTTTCACAAGCTGTGAGCGCGAGCAGTTCGACGCTATCTGATTTGGTGTTGAGGCTTTGCAATGATTTTTCTAATTCGTTGATGGTCAATTTTTGGTTGTTACCTGCAACAATGAAAGTGTCTTCAGGAATGACACCAAATTGAGCGTGACTGGCGATATGAACCACAGGATATATGGTTTTATTCAGGGTTTGTTGAAATTTTTCAGGGATGAAATTATGGTCTATCAAGTCGATATGATTAGGAAATAGACTTTTAATAGCATCAACTTCGCTGGGAACTGCAGACAGTCCATCAAAATTTTTGCCGTCGATAGTGGCTGGTGTTGTTAACCCCAAAATTAGCGCTTTTTGGATACTGCGATCGCGTGTTTTAGGTGCTGTTAATCGCAGACTAGGAGTTGTCGCAATGGCGTAGTTT
Organism: Fortiea contorta PCC 7126; assembly: GCF_000332295.1. Lineage (GTDB taxonomy): Bacteria > Cyanobacteriota > Cyanobacteriia > Cyanobacteriales > Nostocaceae > Fortiea > Fortiea contorta. The sequence goes on from NZ_KB235931.1 coordinate 135,804, forward strand.
TCTACTAAATATTTCTTGCCATCATATAGTGCTGCCATAGGGACGCTACGCAAAAATCCGTCTTGAATAAACACCAATGTTTTGACTTTCTCTGGTGTAATCTCTTGAGCAAAAGGGCGAATTATCCAATCATAAAGCTGGGCAGCAATTGTTGGATCATAATTAATTTCTTCTTTCCCTTTCACTAATCCGGCGCGAAACTCGGCGATTTTTTGTCTGAGAGTAGCACTACTGACTCTTTTGTTGTTACCTTGTTGGTTGGGGTCTTCAATCCATTGAAATTGCGTTGCTTGATTGGGTAACTGCAATAAAATTCCGATTCTATCTTTCAAAATTATTGAACTTAAAAAAGCGGTGTTTTTAAACGCCACACTGTTATCTCTCAGGAGTTCTTCCACTTGTTTTGGACTCAACGCACTTAAAATGCAATCATTACCAAAATAGTTTTGTAATTCGGCGATTTTCAGCGCATCTATAGTTGTTACTACCGCTGATAATTCGTTAGCTCGGCGTTCATTAGCGATCGCTCCAGTTTCTAGCAAATCTAGCCGCGATTGTGCTAAGGTGCTGTATAGTGGCTTGACAACATCGCGGAAGTCAAATTGAACGCTGCGTTCGGCGGTTAAGATCTCGCTACGGATACTTTCTAAGATATCAAATGCTCGTTGATAATAAGCGATCGCTTCTTCTTCTTTGTCCTTTTGTTGATCTAAAATTCTTCCCGCTTGCCACTCCCACAAATATAAGCTATCTCTTGTACTCAATTTATAATCAGCGGCAATAATTGCTGATTGAGTATATTTTAATGCTGTTTCTGTTTTTTGGCGGCATTCCCAGAAATGACCTAAAGCTCCATTAGAGAAAGAAAGTAAGCGATTATCTTTAATTTTTTGACTAGATGCAACTGATGTATTTAACAGATTTAATACTTGTGTATCTGCTAAAGTCAAGCGAGTTGGACAGTAGGTAAAAGGTGAAGTTCCTTGAGGTTCTGGCTGTAGGTATGCTAATTCAATGGCTCCATAAATTTTCGCACTAGAATCGGGTAAAGTTTCTATAATCTGCAAAGATTCCTGAATAGCTTGATTAAATTCGGCGTCATTAATAATTTTGATTTGCTTTGTCTGGGAACCCAACTGAATTAAATTTAATAATCCCCGAATCTGTACTGAATTTTGCTTTTGGTTGCGGGCGAGTTTAGCGCTATCTCGAAAATATTTATAAGCTTGACGATAATCTTCTAGTGATTGTTGCGTTAACTTCTTTTCATTATCGACAATTCTCGCTTGTTTAGCAGAATCGGCTTGAATTTCTCGCAGTTGAGCACGACTTTTATAAGCATTACCCAAGCTATTTAATATTAAAGTCTCATATTCAGGATAAACTTTCTGTCCGGCATTTAAAGTTTTAATTGCTTGGTCATAATTGCCAATGGAACGATATACTTCTCCTAAAATTCCTAAAGCAGCAGCTTCGCCACGTTGATCCCTGTATTTCATCGCAATTTTGACTGCACTATCTGGGGTACATTCTTTTTCTTGACTGATTTCTTCCAGGGTTTTCGACTTATCAAATAACTGTCCACACAAAAGAGCGATCGCTTTGCGCGGTTGTCCCAAAGTGCTGTAAACTTGAGCAAGTTCGGTCTTCATCCGCCCCACTTGCTGCGTATCTTCCGCTGCTTGATAATCACGCATCGCCGTTGACAGTGAGTTAATTGCTAATTGATTTTCTCCCACTTGTTCATAAGCCCGCGCCAAATTTTCATGCACAACTGCGGCACTTGCTGGGTTACTTTTATATTGATTTAATGCGGTTTGCCAATTTTTAATTGCATCGAAAAAGTTCCCCGCTTGATAATCTTTAATCCCTTGTTCAACCAGCATATTTACATTTGGAGTTTGGGCAAATCCGACTTGTCCAAACATGAAACAAATTGATAAAGTTACCAAAAATAAGAATTTGATTAATTTCCGCTGTCGATGAAGTTTTTGATATCGCTGAGTCACTTGCTTGGCTCCAAATTCAAGGGGTTAGGGGTTAGAGGTTAGGGAGTAGGGGCTAGGGGAAGACCTGCTTGATTGTTGTTTGTGAGCGCAGCTGATGGTGTTTTTTGCAAAAGCATCTTTCCTGTTCCCAACTTCCTTTACACAAGTAATACAGAAGGCAAATTGAGATTTTATTGTTTAAATTACCAGAAATTAGCCGAAAAAACTTAAAATTCTCCAAAGTGTGCAGAAAACTGCACAGTGGTATGCACAAATTAGGCAACTATATTTGCATAAATGGTGAATGCATCATCTATTCCATTACCTTAATCTCAGTATTAAAGGCACGGTTGAGCAATCAAAAAAGCAAAAAGCTACCGTTGCTGATGTAATTTCGGTCAATTTTTGCAAATCTTATTCAGAGGTATATCATGTTTTCTCAATTTTTACGCAATACTTTTATAGCCACAACCTTGGCTTTACCATTAGTGCCATTAGCTAGTCAAAGTGTCCTCGCTGACGACAGACGGGATTTCTTAGTTTATAACAACAACGAGTTAGAAATCACCCAATTATATGTATCGTCAGCTAAATCTGATTATTGGGGTAGAAATGTTTTGCAATCAGATATTGTCAGCGGTAGATCTGATGTAATTAGATTTAATAACAACAGTAACCAATGCAACTACGATATTAAAGCTATTTACAGTGATGGAACTTACGACCTAGGTCGTGCTGATCTCTGCAAGACTTACGAAATAACTTTTTATGGTCACGGGGGTGACTATAAATAACTTTTGTAACGGTACATACAAGCTTGATGATTGGTATCTTTACGCAATCATCAAGCAGTTTATGGTAGTATCTTAACTGAGAATTTCATACAATTATTTAAAATTATTGTATGCTCAATATTTTTTTATAAAAAACATATTTACATACAAAAAATGGCTTTATACCTTGGGTTACACAAGTTTTTATTCATCTTAATTTCCTGGATTACCATCACTCCAATTGCAGCTTTTGCTCAATCAACACCCCCATCTGGAGTGACGATTCCCTCTGAGTTTCCCGAAAATATTTTTCCCCAATCATCGCCCTTACCAACAATTACACCAACCCTACCTGCACCAGTTAATCCCATTCTCCCATCCCCGCCAAAAGAAAGTTTACCAGCAACCAATTTTCCCAGTGGTAAAAGTTTTTTTGTCAAGGAAATTCAAATCACAGGTTATTCTGTTTTAGAAACAGAAATTAATCAATTAAAAAAGCCTTTAGAGAATAAAGACATCACATTTGAGCAATTATTGCAACTGCGATCGCAAATCTCCGAACTATACACCAGAGAGGGTTATATCACCAGCGGTGCATTCATTCCCAACGACCAAAATATCGCTAGCGGGATCGTCAAAATGCAAGTTGTGGAAGGAGAACTCGAAGAAATTATTATTACTGGGTTACAAAGATTGCAAATTGCATATGTGCGGTCACGGGTGGCGCGACTCACAGGTAAGCCATTAAACAAAAAACGCATCGAAAAAGCACTACAATTGCTACAGATAGACCCGGTGATTAAGCGAGTCAACGCCGAGTTAACTGCAGGTAGCAGTCCTTCTACCAATGTTTTGCAGTTAAAAATTACCGAAGCGCCAGCATTCCACGCTGGGGTAGTTTTTGCCAATAGTCAATCACCAAGCGTTGGTTCTCTACAAGGAACCGTTTTTATTGCCCATGATAACTTATTAGGATTTGGGGATAAATTCAGCGCTGAATATACAATTACTGAAGCCTTAAACCTGAATGTTTTCAATTATTCTATCCCCTTTAATGCCTTACAAGGTACCGTCAATCTCCGCTACGGTAACAGCAATAGCGGGATTATTAATAGCATCTTTACGCCTTTGAATATCGGTGCTGAAACCGAAAATTTTTCTTTGAATATTCGCCAACCCCTAAGCTACAGCATCAACGAAGAATTTGCTCTTGGTTTGACTTTCGATATGCGGCGCAGTCAAACCTATATTCTTAATAATATCCCTTTCTCTTTCATTGAAGGGCCGGAAGACGGGAGATCAAGAACCACAGCTATTCGCTTTTCTCAAGATTGGTTGCAGCGTGATTCTAACAGAGTTTTAGCAGCGCGATCGCAGTTTAGTTTTGGTATTGATGCTTTCAATCCCACAATCAACGACTCTGGTACTGATGGGCGATTTTTCTCTTGGATTGGACAATTTCAATGGGTGCAAAGATTGTCTCCTCGCATCGTCATGTTAGCTAAAATTAACACCCAACTAACTCCCGATTCCTTACTTTCCCTAGAAAAAGTCGCCATTGGGGGAGTAGATACCGTACGCGGTTATGACCACAATCAACTTGTAGCCGATAACGCAGTTTTAGGAGGAATTCAACTGCAAATCCCGCTCACGAGGAACGCAGACACCCTCAGACTCAGACCATTTATTGACTTCGGTACAGTTTGGAACAATAGAGCTGACAATCCCAATCCTCAAACCATCGCCAGCTTAGGATTAGGTTTAGATTGGCAACCATTTCGGGGTTTAATGTTACGTGCAGACTACGGAATTCCCCTAACTCCAACAGGCGATCGCAGTTCTTCTATATTAGATAATAGCTTTAATTTTTCAGTCCGCTATCAGCCGTTTTAGTTGCTAGATCGCCGACTTGTTGAAGAAGTGTATAGGTTTCTATGAGGGGTTTTCAACCGATATCTAACAATACCTTTAAAACACCACGACTCTGAGCTAACTCAACAGCCGCGAGCCCTCTGCTCAAGGGATAGTTGGCGTGAATTAGGGGCTTAACATCCACTTGTTGTGTTGCTAACAGTTCTAGCGCTGGCGCAAAAGGCCCGCAACGAGAACCAATCAAAGTAATTTCATCCACCACTAGGGAAGAAGCATCTAAGCTCAAGTTTCCAGCATAGGTACTTTTCAAGACTAAAATACCACGGGGACGGAGGGCACGACGAGCGATCGCAAATCCTTCTGGATTACCAGTACACTCTACGACGATATCAAAGTATCTATCTTTTACCGCATCAGCTAAACCTGTCTTGATATCCCGTGCTGCTAGATTAGCGAGTTTTTCCGGATGGCGTCCAACGACCAAAAGTTCACAATCGATGACAGCTAGTGTCTGCGCTACCAATTGTCCCAACTTCCCATCACCAACTACCAGTACCCGGTCATCTGTATTCAACCTCACCTGCTGTTGAATTTCCAGTGCTGCTGCTAGAGGTTCGGTAAATGTTGCTACATCCGTTGGCACATTCACGGGTACGACATGTAGATTTTTAATCGGTAAACAAAGATACTCACCAAAAGCACCGTGGCGATTGACAATTCCGAGTACAGAGCGGTTTTCACAGTGAGTTGGTATTCCACGGAGACAGAAACGACAGTATCCGCAAGCCGCGTTGATTTCCCCCACCACTCGCTGGTTCATCAGGTGTTGTGGCCCCTGTTCGACCACGCCCACGAATTCGTGCCCCAAAATACCAGTGTAAGGATAGTAGCCTTTAATCAGTTCTAAGTCAGTGTTACAAATACCTGCACGCAACACACGCACCAAAGCTTCTCCATCCGCTGGTTCAGGGATGGGAATATCTGTGCGTAGTTGCAGTTGATTGTTTTCGAGCCAGAGTCCTTTCATAAATAATTCGTAATTTGTAAATCATAATTCGTAATATTTTACCGCCAGATGCACACCGTGATTATACGTAATTGATGATGTAAATACAAACTGTTGTGGGGATGTGGGGAGATGGGGAGATGGGGAGGTGGGGAGATGGGGTGTTGTCAGAAATATTTTCATTATTCCCTCATCCCTCATCCCTGTTCCCTGTTCCCTGTTCCCTATTCCCTGTTCCCTTTCATCGATTAAATTTCCAGATTTTGCAGAAAAGGGGTAAATACTGGTACTAATTCTGGACGACTGACGACTAGGGTGGGGAAGGAGCGATCGCTATAATCTACTCCAGATGATAATGGAAACGGTGTTGATTTCAAGGATGTCCATGTACCACCTGCAGCTTGGACAATCACCCAAGCACCGGCGATGTCCCAAACTTTTGGTGTCGCTTCCACACCACCTAGAGTAGCGCCAGTGGCTACGGTCAGGAAGTTATAGCTAGCCACGCCTAACATGCGAATTTTGCAGGGAAAGCCATTTTGTACCACTGCAAGGCTACGAGAACAGAGGTTAAAAAAGTGGTTGCTGCTGGGAGTGTCCATACTGGTATGGATGGGGTGATGATTGAGGAAAGCCCCTGTGGGTGTCGATAGTCCAGATGTACCCGGCCAAAATCCGTGAAAAGCTTGATTCAGCGGCGGTACATAAACATAGCCAAAAATCGGTGTGCCTTGATACAAAAGACCCAGAGAAATCGACCAAATGGGAATACCGCGTGTAAAGTTAGTTGTCCCATCTAAAGGATCAATCACCCAGCACCATTCTGTACCAGGAAAAGCTTGGTCACTTTCTTCGGTGAGAATACCATAACCAGAGAAAGTAGAAGCGATCGCATCCCGAATTTCTTGATCAGCCCATTTATCTGCTCGCGTTACCAAACTACCGTCAGCTTTCTGCAAAGCCTGTACCTGTCCAAAATCTTGCATCAATTGTTTGCCCACTCTGGTAGTGGTAGTTTGGGCAAAGTCGAGAATTGTTGTCCAAAAATCATTCATCTGCTGTGCAAATTTCCTAATCTAAATCGCTTTCCAACACAGAAGCGATCGTTTGTCTAGTAGTCGTTTTGAATTCTTTCACACTCACCCGGTTTAAAAACCAAATCGATACCACCATTCCCACCGCTTCTAAAACAAATACCAGTCCATAAGCTAGTTCTAAGCTTGGTAGTAGCTGACGTCCTATATCCAAGATGCTACCGCCTAAAACCACCGCTACTCCCCTGGATACAGATTGTGCTAATCCCCACGCGCCAATAAATGTGCCTGCAGCTTCAGCAGCGGTAAAATCCAACATCAAGCTCACTGCAGCTGTGGTCAAAAAACCAGTGGCTAAACCAAACAAAACTAAACCTAGCTTGAGAAAGGCAGGATTAGCAGAAAAACCAGATATTCCTAATAGTAATGAACAAAGCGCGACTGCAACACAGCCTAATTGAGCAGTTTTGCGTTTTCCCAACCGGGGGACAATCACAAAACCTGTGACGCCGTAGGCGATTAAGATACCAGTGCCATAAAAAACATTTAATCTAGTACTTTCCGCTAAAGGCATTTTAAATACCTGACCCGCAAAAGGTTCGACAATTGGGTCTTGCATAAACAAGCTGATAGTCATCACCAGCAAAAAAGTGAAAAATAATCCTGTTTGGGGGCTAGCTGTGAGGATTTTCCAAGCTTTACCAAGGCTAATGCTATCTTCCCGGTTAATGAGTGTGGAACGTCGGGAATATTGGGAATATTTTTTTTCTACACCTAAAGTAGCAGCGATCGCCAATACAAAGACAATTCCTGGGACAATGAAAAATAGCCGATTAATTGCCGCTTCTAAGGTGGCTAGATTCGCTTGGGGGGTTAATTGCTTGAGTAAGCTAGAACTAATAATCGCCCCGACAATAATTCCCACCATCAGCATCGACCACACCACACCCACCACCTGGGAGCGGTTATCTTCTTCAGAAATATCTACCAACAAAGCAGCAAAAGCAGTTCCACTGGCGCAGATTGCTAGACCATAGATAGCGAAAACCAGAGCCAAAACAGCCATCCAGCCGATGGTTTGGGTTGTCCACACCCAGCCGTTAGCTTGAGCGATAACATTATTTAACTGCCACATTACTTTTACAGCTAAAAAGGCAGCGATCGCAAATATTGCCGCCCCTACCCAAACATAAACCGTGCGATGATATCCCCACCAAGGCTTGGCGTCAGACATCTGACCAAACCAAATGCGAGAAGGAGAAACAAACGCCGGTAACGCTAGCATCACAGACACCACCGTTGCGGGAATGGCGATTTCCTGAATCATGACTCTGTTGAGCACCCCCAGAGTCAAAATGGACATCATGCTCAACCCCATTTGAAACAAACCTAACCGGAACATGGTCGGCAAATTAACCTTTGGGGAATCAACTATATCACCGCTTGCCATAGCTAATTTAATCTATTGGGAATACTGCCTTTAACTCAAGATAAACCTTCTCAACTCCAAATCAGCGGATCAAAAGTGGAAATTGCGATCGCCATCTTGGTGTGGAATGAGAACAAGTCAGAAGACAGAATTCAGAATTCAGCCAGTAGGGTGCGTTTAAGCAACGCGTAACGCACCGCTCGGTCACATGGTGCGTTACGGCAATTTATACTGTCGCTCATTCTCAAATCTCGACACTGCCGTAACACACCATACTTAAAATATCAAATTTAAGGCGATGAACCACTAGTAAAGATATGGGTTGGTCTTGGCTTGAAAATCACCGCAATTGACCGCCTCTTCTGTATTGGCGATTGATGGGTGTACTGTGCATTTGAGGCGGTAATCGTCGGTAAAAAATTGACAGCCAGGACAGGGAATTTGATGCATTTGTTTAGCTGTGGTGACGCTATCACGTGCGGTCGCCCAAAGACTCCAAACCACAAGAATAATTAAAGTCCAAGCACTGACAAAACAAATCGGGACTAAAAGTGGTTGAATTCCCCGAATGACAGCAGATATTAGCTCTATCATAAAAGTTCCTGATAACAGATAAAAATTAAGAGTTAGAAGTATATTAACTCCTAACTCCTAATTCCTAACTTCCGACTAAAGAAGTATAGATTAAATGCCAGCATGACCCAGTGCTAAACCAGCAACTAGCATACCCAAAACCAAGAATGGTTGGGCACTAGCTTGATATTTAACATCATTCTTCAGCGGATCACGCAGAAAATACATCTCTTGAAGGACGATTTGTGGGAGAATTAACAGTGCCAGAATTGCTGCGTATAAATTCTCATGGATGCTCACCAGATAAGCAGCAATAAATCCCTGAAAGACATCAATCATCAGTACACAAATCCAGGCTGCAGTGGTGACACCGAACATGACTGGTAATGATTGTAATCCCAGTTGGCGATCGCCCTCTACACTCTTAAAATCATTGACGATCGCAATCCCCAATCCTGCCAAGCTATAAATCAGGGTGAGAACCACAATCTTCCAGTTCAGTTCCCCAAACAAAGCATGACCAGCCCACCAAGGTAAAGCAATGTAGCTCGCGCCTAAAGCATAGTTCCCCAGCCAGCCATTTTGCTTCAATTTTAAAGGAGGCGCCGAGTAGATATAAGCGATGAAGGTACCAAATATCGCCAAGGCTGTGACATTAGGAAAATCATGACCAGCCCAGACATCTAAAGCAAATGCTACACCGATACCAGCTAAGAATAATACTAATATCTGCGTAATTACCTGGGGTTCGGAAATGGCGCCGGAGGGGATGGGGCGGTAAGGTTCATTGATCGCATCAATTTCGCGATCGTAAAAATCATTCAGGGTCTGGGTGTAACCAGCCAGCAGCGGGCCAGATAGCAACATACAAGCCGCCGCCTTGAGAACATTTTCCAGGCTCCAGGTATAGTTACCAGAAGACGCCGCACCACAGACCACACCCCAAATTAGGGGAATCCAGGTAATCGGCTTCATTAACTGCAGGCGGATTTTCCAAATAGAAGTTTCCCCAGGCGCAGCACCTTTCATCCCCAGCATTTGTCTGGTTTTGGCAGTGCGATCGCTAACTGCTGTCACTTCTTGGCTAGTATTAATTGCTACTGATTCCAAGGCTTCAGGCTGTTGGGAATCGGGAGTAATTGGCGTTGAGTCGGACATAATTTGTACTTCTCAAGATGATATTGGGTGGGGAGGTGTGGGGGGTGTGGGAGGTGTGGGGGGTGTGGGAGGTGTGGGAGGTGTGGGAGGTGTGGGAGGTGTGGGGGGTGTGGGAGGAGGGGGAGGTGTGGGAGGTGTGGGGGGTGTGGGAGGTGTGGGAAGATTACAAGCGTAAGCATAAATTCTTCAATTCTTTTTCTCCCCATCACCCCACCTCCCCATCACCCCACCTCCCCATCACCCCATCACCCCATCACCCCATCACCCCATCACCCCACCTCCCCATCACCCCACACTGCCCCTAAAAAGAAATTATCAAATAATTGCTCTGAAACTTCGCCCCAGTTACAGGTCTACCACTCAAGGAGGGAGGTAGAGAGATGTTGCGGCGCTGATCTCCGGCTTCCACCGTCACTTCTGGCCCATACTGAGTGAGTTTGACTTGCTTTTTGTCAAAACCCGGTAAGAATAAGCGTACTTGGCGATTATGGCTGTCAATTTCAATTGGTTTAGGAGCTTGTATGGCTTGCTCGACAAAGTTAGGTAGGGCGTCGATTAACGGTTGCCATTCGCCTGTGGGGGCATCGGGAATTACACTGATGGGTAAGGGTGTAAAGTCTTCTGTGAGGTTAGATCTGGCCTCGGAAGATAAAAGCAACACACCACCAACAGTAATGCCAATTTGTTGAGCACTACCCCATAAATAACGGGTGCTGGCGACTTCTATAAGTTCTGGTGTTGTTACCAAGAAAGCGGCGAGGCGCTTGGGGTCAGCGAGAGCCGCTTTACCCTTGTCCAATAAATTATTTACCTGGTTGGTGGGGACAGAAAAGTTATCCGCCGTCCAATTGATATTGAAAAAGCTGCTAATTAATGGTTGAATGAGGGGAGAATCAGCGATCGCCTTGCCCAAATCAGAACTGACAAACAATTGGCGAAACCGCCGCACATACCAACTCAAAGATTCTGGTAAACCCAAAGTCCGCAAACTAGCTGCATCACCAGTGCCATCGTAGACGATCGCGTCATAATTACCACTAGCATCATATTCCCGAATCGCATTCAAAGCCAAAGCGCCATCCATTCCTGGCAATACTACCAGTTCCTGACCATAAACCTCTTGGAAAATAGGCGTGCGGAGGTATTGCGCTTCCAGCTTTTTCACTTCTTCCCAGTTGCGTTCCAAAAGTACAGACGTTTGTAACTGAACAACTTGCAAATTAGGAGCAATTTCCTGGGGGTCGGGGGTAAGGGTAGTATTTAACAGGAGGGGTAATGCTGGTTCTGCAAGACCTGCTAAGAGTACACGCTTGCCTTGGCTGGCCAAAAGCTTGGCAGCGGCGATCGCAATTTTGCTACGAGCAGTGCCGCTTTTGCCCAAAAATGTCAATATTAGGGCCATTACTTAATTTCCAATTACCGCCGATGTTTTCCACTCCAACTTAGCACCGAGCAAATACTCTCGGCTTCTGCTTTGAGTTTCAGATTGGAGTTTTCCCCCAATCTGAGTTATGGACCGAAGAAAGGATGAAGTAAGAATTGGTACAAGCCGAGCGGAATCGTGGGCAAAAAACCAAACTTGTTTCCTTAGTTCAAGCCCCATCTTTTTATAAATGGGGTAATTTCATACTTCATACTTTATACTTCAGCCTTTAGTTGACTACTACACAGGTTTGATTTCGTCTTCAAAAAACCAAGTGGCAAAATTATCTTCAAATTTCACCACTACACCAATACCAGCACCATCAGTGACTTTATATCCCTCGATGATACCAACTTGACCGAGTTTTTTTACAATTGGGGGAGAGACGCGATCGCGCAAACGAAACACTTTAACCTTTTGTCCGATTTCCATGCCTACCTAACACCGCAATAAACCAAGTCTCAGTTTAGCTGAATCCGGTATCCATAGGTAACAGATTCACCGGCAATAGAACAAGGATATGCAGATAAAATTAAATCAACAAGCTATTATTGGCGATCGCTAGATGACGGGTGTTAGTTCGTAGTCAGGACTTTAGTCCTTCTGTGTTTGAGCGCTTAAACCCACACTAGGAACTGAAGCATTATGCAGATAAATCAGTCTCAATACTCTATTTCTTCAACCAGCCATGTATCAACCTAATCCACCCCGTCCACCGCAAGAAACCATGCCGACAATGTATGATTTACCCAGTGAATTAGTGGGGGAATCAGGATTGCCAGACGAATTTCATCGCATCCAGGCGGAGTTACTGAGCGAAACTTGTCAGCTACCAAACTATACACCCACAGAAATTTTACTCGCTAGCGACTTAAATCTTTACTACGATCCCCGTCATCCGCTGTGGTACAAGCGCCCAGACTGGTATCTGGTTTTGGGAGTACCCAACAATAATGAGCAACAAAATCTGCGCTTAAGTTACGTTGTTTGGCAAGAAGGCGTTGACCCATTTTTAGTAGTAGAATTACTGTCTCCAGGAACAGAACTAGAAGATTTGGGCAAAACACTCAGAGAAATTAACCAACCACCGACAAAATGGCAAGTTTATGAGCGGATTTTGCGAATCCCCTATTATGTTGTCTATGACCGCTATGAAAATAATTTACGTGCTTTTCGCATCATAGGCAGTCATTACGAGGCGATATCTCTCATAGAAAATCGCTTTTGGTTGTCAGATTTGGAACTAGGGCTAGGACTATGGCAGGGCACTTATCAGCAGACTACAGGTTTGTGGTTACGCTGGTATAATGCTCACGGCTGGATACCTACTCAAGCAGAAAAAGCACAACAAGAGAGCCAACGCGCTGAACAGGAGAGCCAACGCGCCGATAAATTAGCTGAATACTTGCGATCGCTCGGAGTTGATCCAGATAATTTGAGATAATGTATCGATGTCAATCACCCAGATTGCTATGGTTGAATTGGACGAACAACTACGCTGCCTAGTTACCCAAGCCTGTGAACACCCACCCAAAAGTCAAGAGCGTCAAAAGCGGCTAACACAAATCATTCGCTTGACTACCAGTAAAATTTGGAGGGAAAGTACTCCTTATTATCAAGATGCACTGCAGCAAACTTGGTTATATTTCTGCCGTAATATTTGCGAAGGTACAACTGGTCAAGCTTATGATTCCAGTTACGGGACTGTGATCACTTGGTTGAATGCTTACCTCAAACGCAGATTACAAGATTTTTATCTTCAGCAAAACCAAGAAAAAGTTGTCACTGCACCGCTCAAAGTATACCAATCTTCTGTGGGTGAGAGTAATGAAGTTCTTGACCCTGTAGATAATCTCCCGGCTAATCCTGAAGTACCACCGATTCTAGAAAATGTGCGCGTGTGGGTGGAGGAAGATGCGGATGGAGAACTGCGCGGTACATACATTAAAGGGCGTGCTGATGTCACTTGTCAGATGTTAATTTTAAGGCGCCTACCGCCAGAAGTCGGTTGGAAAGAGTTGTCTGCAGAACTTGGTTTATCAATTCCCACTTTGAGTAGTTTTTATCAGCGTCAGTGTCTCCCTCGCTTGCGAAAATTTGCTGAGTTTGAGGGGTATTTGTAGCAGAGAACAGGGAACGGGGAACAGGGAACAGGGAACAGGAAATAGGCGACTCTTAACAAGGTTGAAGGTGTCTTGGTATCTGGGGTTTATATTCGGTTGATGTCCTCAACTACTTGGCGACAGCTTTATAATTCGGGAATCGCACATGGGTTTTATTTATATTGCTAGGCGTAAAGTTTTACATCTAGTTTGTTGTTTTTTCATAGCTTTGCTGTATAGTTTGGCTGCGCCAGTGTTGGCATTATCCCCGTTGACAATCAATGCTGGTAACGGTGCTGCGCTGTTAGCGGCGGGGAAAGAGTTATACGATGCGGGGAGATTTGCCCAAGCAGTGCAGATATTACAGCAATCTGTGAAAATATACCGACACTCAGGAGATACTCTCAACTGCGCTGTGAGTCTGAGTAATCTTTCTTTGAGTTATCAACAACTCGGCGCCTGGAATCAAGCTCAGGAAGCTATTAGCGAGAGTTTGAATTTACTTAAAGCAGCAAAAAATCCTGAAAATCAGGAAATATTCGCCAAATCATTAGATATTCAAGGTCGTCTACAATTATCTAGGGGACAGTCAGAGGTAGCTTTAACAACTTGGCAACAAGCCGCAGAGATTTACCAAAAAACCGCTAATCATAGTGGTGTGGTGAAGGCACTGATTAACCAAGCCCAGGCGTGGAGAGCGCAGGGGTTTTATCGCCGTTCAGCAGAAATACTGAAAAATGTAAATCAACAGTTACAATCAGAACCAGATTCTATAGAAAAAGCTGTGGGGTGGCGATCGCTAGGAGATACTCTGTTAGTGGTAGGCGACCTGGAAGAATCACGGTTAGCTTTAGAGCAGAGTTTGCTTATTGCTCAACGTCTGCAATCACTTGCAGATATAGGGGCGAGTCTTTTTAGCTTGGGGAATAACGCCCGCGCACAGCAACAAAAGCTACAGGCGATCGCCTATTATCAACAAGCAGTTAACATCTCTCCTTCGCCACTAACAAAAGTCCAAGCACAACTGAATCACTTCAGCCTGCTAACTACAGAGCCACAATTCACACAAGCCCAAGCTTTATTACCCGTAATTCAATCTCAACTACAGCAACTTCCACCCAGTCGCGCTGCTATCTACGCTGAGATTAACTTTGCTCAAAGCCTCAGAAAAATTCCTGGTCAAAATTTACACACAGCAAAATTGCTCGCCACCGCCATTCAGCAAGCCCGCAATTTAGGCGATTCCAGAGCAGAGGCTTATGGATTATGGATTTTAGGTAGCTTATATGAATCAAATCAACAGTGGAAAGAGGCACAAAAGCTCACCCAGCAAGCATTAGTCTTAGCCCAGACCAGCCACACCACAGATTTGGTCTATCCGTTAAATTGGCAGTTGGGTAGGTTGTATTGGGCACAAGAAGATCTCAAAAGTGCGATCGCCGCTTATAGTGCGGCCGTGGAAACTCTCAATTCGCTGCGTCAGGACTTAGTAGCAATTAATCAAGATGTGCAATTTAATTTTCGAGATAGTGTGGAGCCAGTTTATCGCCAGTCAGTGGAATTATTGCTGCAATCCCAAGCCGTTAAACCAGACAAACAAATTTTAGAACAAGTACGCCAGCGGATTGAAGCTTTGCAGTTGGCAGAATTAGATAACTATTTCCGCGAAGCCTGTTTAACTGCTAAGAGTGTAACTTTAGACCAAGTGGTAGAGCAAAATAATTCCTCAGCTGCTATCTTCTACCCAATTATTCTCCCGCAAGAAATTCAAGTAATTGTCACAATTCCTGGTAAATCCCTGAAGCTTTACAAAACCAAGATTCCGCAAACACAAGTCAAAAAAACCCTAACAAAACTGCAAAAACATCTTGTCAATCCCGGCTCCGTGAATGCTTTTCAAGCAGAGTCGCAACAAGTTTACAACTGGCTGATTAAACCTGTAGAGTCTGAACTAGCGACGAGTCAAGTAGATACACTCGTGTTTGTTTTGGATGGAGAGTTGCGGAGTTTACCAATGGCTTCTTTGTATGATGGTAAACAATATTTAGTAGAAAAATATGCGATCGCCCTCGGTATTAATCTACAACTCCTCGACCCCAAACCTCTAGTCAGGGGAAAAATCAAGGCGCTAACAGCTGGATTAACCCAACCTCCACCAGAATTCCCCAATCTCACACCATTACTTGCTGTCCGTTCGGAAATCGAGCTCATCACTCAAGCTGGAGTCTCCACAACCAGTCTGCTAGATCAAGACTTCACTCGTCCAGCACTAGAAAAGGAAGTAAATGCAGTTCCTTTTAATGTTGTGCATTTAGCAACTCATGGTCAGTTTAGTTCACAGGCAGAAAAGACTTTTATTATTGCATCTGATGGCATGATTAATGTCAAGCAATTTGATACTCTTCTCCGCAGTCGAGAGCAAAACAAATCGCCAGCCATAGAATTACTATTTTTAAGCGCTTGTCAAACAGCAGCAGGAGACAGTCGCGCCACTCTTGGCTTAGCTGGTGTCGCAGTACGCGCCGGTACACGCAGTACCTTAGCTTCGTTATGGCATATTGATGATCAATCTACAGCGCTATTTGTCGGTGCTTTTTATCACCACCTCAAAAATAGCAAAATCACCAAAGCCGAAGCCCTGCGCCAAGCCCAGCTGACACTGCTGCGACATCCTAACTATCATGCACCCAGTTTTTGGTCTACCTACGTATTGATTGGCAATTGGCTTTAATTGGACTCAATAAAATATCAAGTAACACCTAAAACCAATACCCATGATGACTGAATTTGAACGTTATCTTTTTGACTTGCAAGGATTTTTAATTATTGAAAATGCTCTCAACCAGGAGCAGATTCACGCTTTACAGGCACATTTAGATCAACAGATAGTCTCCCATGGCACAGAAGATAAACCATTTTGGCGCTGGGACAGTTTATTATCTTGGGGTAAGCCTTTCCGAGATTTGATTGATAATCAGGCGATCGCTCCTTATTTATTAGAACTGTTAGGGGAGAAGTTTCGCCTAGATCATGATTATGTTCATATTATTCGCCAAGGTCTTGGCCCCATCGGTGCTGATTTGCATGGGGGTGGAACTCCCTTTGATCCTTGCCAGTATTATTTATTCAACAATGGCAGGATGTACAATGGCTTAACTGCCGTTGCCTACGAACTCAACGATGTACATCCAGGTGAAGGCGGATTTGGTTGTGTCCCTGGTAGCCACAAAAGTAATTTAGCTTTGCCTGAGAGATGGCGCAATCTTGAGTATCCATCTGTCTGTGTACAAGCAGTTACCGTTAAAGCCGGCAGTGCCGTTATTTTCACTGAGGCATTAACTCATGGTACATTGCCTTGGCGAGGAGCAGGCGATCGCCGGACATTATTTTATAAGTATTCCCCATATCCCTCAGCTTGGGCAAAATACTACTATAATCCTGACGATTTCCCTGATTTGACTGCTTCCCAACGGCAAATTCTCAGTAAACCTGGAGTTTATCCTTGAGCGCTGACTACAAAGCCCAAAATCCATGCAGAATTGATATCTGCATGGAAAAACTAAAATCTTATTTAGCGCTAAAAACCTGGAAAATGATTGGGTAACTTATAAGATTGACAACGAAATCTATAGCGCTTCCCATTCAGATGCGGTACAAAATTATACGTCCGGTGTAGGGGGACGGCACTGCCGTGCCCCTACGAGCATACGTCACGTGACCGAAAATTGCTATATTTGTTTACCATGACCCACATCACTAGATGAGATTAGATACACATCCAACAACCATCGGGACAGCACTCTTCACACCAAATCATAGTGCAATTTGCTAGTTTGACTGGTGGTTTTTGAATTCCTGCCATCAACTCCTGACCTGGTTGACTTTCATCACCATTGCTAGATTTGAGTTTGCTGACGTCAAGACTACATTCCCATGTGAGAACGTTATCAGGTATACCATATTTAGTCAATACAGTACCGATACTAGATGTCTTCAAGGTTTCATTGATTGCTTGTCTGATATCTTCTTCAAATTGCTGTAATGTTTGAGAATCCATGATTATTTCCTATACTTGTAAGTCTGTAAATTAGTAAATCGGGTTTGTGATTTACTAATGTAGTAATCACATCGGTTTTTCAGGATTCCGGAGTCGATGACAAGATCTCAGGAATTCTCTGTTTTATTCATTCGCTCTCCTCAATGAACAACTACTTTCGCCCCAATGTTGACGCAATGGCTAGCTATGTACCCGGTGAACAGCCACCACGGGGGACACAGGTTATTAAACTCAACAGCAACGAAAACCCTTACCCGCCATCGCCAGCGGCTCTGGCTGTGCTGCAGAATATTGATGGTGAATGGTTGCGGCGATATCCAGAACCGTTTGGGAGAGAGTTTCGAGAAGCTGCGAGTCGAGTTTTAGGCGTTCCCAGTGATTGGATTATCGTTGGTAATGGTAGTGATGAATTGTTGAATGTGGTGATTAGGGCTTGTGCTGCGCCTGGAAGGAAAGTGGTTTATCCTATGCCGACTTATGTACTATACAGTACATTATGTCAAGCCCAGGACACGGATGTAACTGAGGTGTATTATAATAACGAGTTTGAGTTTCCTCTAGCAGATTTGATAGCAGCTAATGGTGATGTAACATTTATTGCATCTCCGAATAGTCCTTCTGGACATGTTGTCTCTATCAACGAGCTGCGGAAATTAGCCAGTAGCTTGTCTGGGGTGTTAGTGATTGACGAAGCGTATACAGATTTTGCACAAGAAGACGCTTTGGCTGTGGTCAAAGAGTATGAAAATGCGATCGCTATTCGCACACTTTCTAAAGGATACTCCTTAGCAGGGTTGCGGTTGGGGTTTGGGGTAGCCAATCCTGGGCTATTGCAGGGATTGTTTAAAGTCAAAGATAGCTATAACATTGATGCGATCGCTTGTGCAGTTGGCGCAGCTGCTATCACCGACCAAACATACAAAAACGCTTGTGTAGCCAAGATTAAAGCATCACGCACACAGCTAGCATCGAATTTAAAACAATTAAACTTCCGTGTTTGGGACTCTCAAACCAACTTCCTACTAGTACAACCGCCAGATGGAAACGCTCAATATCTCTACCAACAACTTAAAGAACAGCAAATTTTAGTCCGCTACTTCCCGCAACCAGGACTAGAAAATAAATTACGCATCACTGTAGGAACTGATGAGCAAAATCAAGTTTTAATCAATACACTGACACAAGTTTTGCTTAATTGTTCAATACCTAAGTCATAAATTACGATACTAATTCAATTAATCAAGGCGACAAATCCTGACAAAATTCTTATAAGATTAACTTACATGGTTATTATCCGATGGTATTTACTACAGCGCAAAATGCCGCTGTTTTTTTTTGGAGGTACTAAGCCGGACTTTCATTGCTTTGACACGGTGTCTTTCGTCTATCTGTTTTTACTAGTTTCTCGCTGCTCCTACCAAGGTTAATTGCAGACAACTGCAAAAGAAGCACATATCCGGCTGACTAAATTATATTCACCAATGCCCCAACCCAAGCCAATTTATATCTCTCCAGCAACGCGCTACCAAAATGCTGCTCTTAATTACTACCTAGAGCTAACAGGTTCACCCTATCTTCATTATGGATATTGGGAGCCATTACCTGTTTGCCAAAATGATTTGACTATTGCAAAGCTTCGCACTGCTCAGGAAGCTTATACAGTTAAACTTTTCAGCTTTATTCCTGCGGGAACAAATACAGTGCTTGATGTGGGCTGTGGTATTGGTGGTAATGCTGCTTACCTGAAAGAGCGTGGTTTCACCGTGGAAGGACTAGCGCCTGATCCTTTCCAGCAACAGATGTTTGTCGAGCGAACCAATGGTCAAGTCCCCTTCCATTTAACCAGATTTGAAGATTTTCCCCAAAACCATTCTTACGACTTGATTCTTTTCAGCGAAAGTAGTCAGTATATGGCTGCTGATGATTTGGCTCAAGGTGCGGCGCGTCTGCTGAATGGCGGTGGTTATTTACTACTTGCTGATATGATTCGCACTGATGGGAAATATAACGAGGGGATTTTTTCCAATTGTCATGTTTCTAGTGTGCTCCATGACGCTTTAACCCAGGCTGGATTTAGTTTAGTCAAAACTGAAGATATTTCTGCCCAAGTTGCGCCAACAATTGACCTGGGGATTGCCAATTTCCGTACTTTTGGGTTGAGTACCATTAAGTATATTGCTAATTTGTTAGCGATCGCTGTTCCACCCATATATCATTTCCTACGCTGGATATTCAACCGTTGGGTGAAAAACCTGATTGTTGAAGGCTTAGAAGCACGTAAGATTTTTGATAAACATTTATGTTATCAGATCCAACTGTGGCAATTGTCAAAAAAAGACCACGAGAATTCCTCGCCCACAGCTTGAGAGAAAAAAAAAGTTTACCTATTCCCTATTCTCGATGAGTTTTTCCACCGTTTTCAATGAAGATTTTTGATATTTCAGCCAAAATGGCTACACAGGCGAGCTAAAGACCTATATTATCTATCTTGGTTTACTGTTCAGAATACTAAGTTTAATTCCCTCCTGTATCCCCTGGAGGGATTTTTATTGAACTCATGGGTATTGGGAATTGGGAGTGTGGGGAGTGTGGGGAGTGTGGGGAGTGTGGGGAGGGTGGGGAGGGTGGGGATTAAAGCGTCAGGCTTTGAACCTCAAGCGTCAGGCTTTGAACCTCAAGCGTCAGGCTTTGAACCTCAAGCGTCAGCCTTTGAACCTCAAGCGTCAGGCTTTGAACCTCAAGCGCCAGCCTTTGAACCTCAAGCGTCAGGCTTTGAACCTCAAGCGTCAGCCTTTGAACCTCAAGCGCCAGCCTTTGAACCTCAAGCGTCAGGCTTTGAACCTCAAGCGCGAGCCTTTGAACCTCAAGCGCCAGCCTTTGAACCTCAAGCGCCAGCCTTTGAACCTGACGCTTCAATCCCCACACTCCCCCTCCTCCCACACCTCCCACACCTCCCACACCTCCCCTCCTCCCACACCTCCCACACCTCCCCCTCCTCCCACACCTCCCACACCTCCCCCTCCTCCCCCTCCTCCCACACCTCCCACACCTCCCCCTCCTCCCACACCTCCCACACCTCCCACACCTCCCACACCTTTTAAATCCCCTATCCCCTTAACTGTGGAAAACTTGTGGAAAAACTGGGGGCGTTTTCCACAGGGTAATTATACTTAATGTAGATTTATTTAGTAGGTTTACAAGTTTTCCACAGATTCCGGGTAATTTTTCCACAAAAAATAATTATTTTTCCACAAACAAATTGAAGCTTAAACAATTTTTATACGCGACTTAATATTTTTAATTGGCGGTGAGACTGATAATTTGAGTAATAGTTATGTTGCTTGTGGAAAACCGAATTGAGCATCAAAATTATTTTTGAGAGCGACTAGTCATATTGATGCGATCGCTCAGTTGACGTAGTGTTTGGGCTAAAGTGCGATCGCTCTCTTGGAGTTGGGTAATTTTATCACAGCTATAAAGCACCGTTGTATGGTCTTTACCGCCAAATTCTTCACCAATTCTCGGCAAACTTAGCGCTGTATGTTGCCTCATTAGATACATACCTATTTGTCTCGCCCAGCTAATTTCTCGGCGGCGAGAGTTGCTTTTTAAATCTTCAATTGATACATCAAATGTCTCACCAATTACTTTTAAAATTATCTCTGGAGTAGCCGCCACTTTCTCATTTGCTGGTTCTAAAACTGGCGCTATACTCTCAACAGTCATGGGTAAACCCCAAATAGAAATATAAGCCAAAGCTCTAATTAATGCTCCTTCTAACTCTCGAATATTAGAAGTATAATTAGACGCAATATACTCAATTACATCTCTGGAAAGTCGAATATTTTCGTATTCAGCTTTTTTTTGTAAAATCGCCATCCTCGTTTCCAAATCTGGAGTTTGCACATCTGCAATTAAACCCATAGAGAACCGAGAGCACAGCCGCTCTTGTAAGCTGGGAATTTGGTTAGGAGGGCGATCAGAAGCAATCACGACTTGTTTACCAGCTTCATGCAAAGTATTAAAAGTATGAAAAAACTCTTCTTGGGTATATTCCTTCCCTTCAATAAACTGGATATCATCAACTAACAAAACATCTGCAGCCCGGTAATGCTCACGAAAACTTTGCATACTATCCTTACGGATAGCTGTAATTAAATCATTGGTAAACTGCTCAGTGGAAACATAAAATATTTTAGACTCAGGACAAATCTCCCAGCGGTAATGACCAATAGCTTGCATCAGGTGAGTTTTACCTAAACCAACACCACCACATAAAAATAAAGGATTAAATTCTCTTCCAGGAGATTCAGCAACTGCTAAAGAAGCAGCATGAGCCATGCGATTATTAGCACCAACTACAAATCTGGAAAAAACATATTTAGAGTTTAAATCAGTGGTTTTTCGTTTGTCTTGAATCACCTGCTCAGATGAATTATTTGGGGCTGATAATTCCCAGGAAACTTCTTTTTCATGCACAGGAGAAACAGCATCACCTTGAGCAACAGTAATATAAATTCCTACAGGATGACCGAGAATATCTTGCACTACAGTAGAAATGGTGTTGATGTAATACTTCTGTAGCCAGTTACGCGCAAAGGGGTTAGGAGTGCAGATTACCAAGCAGTTGTTTTCTAACCGCTCCGCACTAGCAGTTTTGATCCAGGTTTCAAAGGTGGGGCGAGATAGTTCTATCTGTAAGCGTTCTAGGACTTGACTCCACAAACTGTCTATGGGAATTGCCATTATTTACCACCTTTGCTACCAGTTGTCACAATACGAAGATATATCAGATGTTCTCGACCTGGAATAAGCTTTTAAGTTGTAATCATTTTGGGACATACCCGGTAGGCAATATCCTACCATCCACCGACCAGCACGGAGAAGTAAAAACACATGAACATTGAAAATGAGCAAAGGAAACAAGAACTGCGTGGGACGGGGAATTTAAACCCACCATCAACACTGACCACCCGAATTCGGGTGACTCAGACCCCACAAACTTTACTGTTCCCTGTTAAGATTTCCGTATTTTCTCTCACCAAAGCAGTTGTTCCCAAAGTTTTCTCCCATAAATGGGGAGTAACTGGTACAATGTCGATGCTGCTCAGGGTAAGCGCAGTGATATTTTTAGGAAGCTGTTCTGCCTTACCCGTGAAAACTATTGAAACTCAACCAAAAGATACTCAAGCTGAAAATCCTACTGCTGCTCCCAATTTAGCCACAGTTCCGCCAGCAATTATCTCTACCTCTGGTAATCCGAATTTTGTAGTCAATGTAGTCCAAAATGTCGGATCTGCGGTAGTTCGCATCGATTCTTCTCGCACCGTGACTCTGCAATCAGACGAATTTGTAGATCCTTATTATCGGCGGTTTTTCGGCGAGGGTTCACCGTCGCAACCCAGACAGCGCACAGAACGGGGTAGCGGTTCTGGCTTTATCATCAACTCTTCTGGTCAAATTTTGACCAATTCCCATGTGGTAGATGGTGCTGACACTGTAACGGTTACACTCAAAGATGGGAGGTCTTTTGACGGCAAAGTGCTCGGTGAAGATCCGGTGACAGATGTAGCGGTTATCAGTATTGCAGCTCAGAATTTACCCACCTTAGCCACAGGTAATTCCGATGTGTTACAGCCAGGAGAGCCGGTGGTTGCAATTGGTAATCCTTTGGGGTTAAATAATACTGTCACCGCTGGAATTATTAGTGCCACAGGTCGTTCTAGTAGTGACATTGGTGCTAGTGACAAGCGTGTTGATTTTTTGCAAACCGATGCAGCGATTAACCCTGGAAACTCCGGGGGGCCATTGTTGAATATTCGGGGTGAGGTGATTGGGATGAACACAGCGATTATTCAAGGCGCCCAAGGTTTGGGATTTGCTATCCCCATCAACACTGTCCAAAGAGTTGCTCAGGAATTAATTGCTAAAGGTAGAGTTGATCATCCTTATTTGGGTGTGCAGATGGCGACCCTGACGCCGGAAATTAAGGAAAGAATTAATACTAGATTTGGCGATCGCGTTAATCTTACCGCAGACGAGGGCGTTTTATTGACTAATATCGTTCCCCGTTCACCTGCTGCTATTGCTGGGTTACAAATTGGTGATGTGATTCGCAGTATTAATAATCAGTCTGTCACCAAAGTTGAACAAGTTCAAAAATTAGTAGAAAATAGCAAAATCGGCAATCGTTTACAAATGCAAATAGAGCGGAATGGACGAGTTTTGCAAGTTGGTGTGATTCCTGCTCCATTACCGATTAGGCGTGAAAGTTAATCGTTATTGGTTATGATTTATTTGTCATGCTGTGGGTGTCGCTACCCAAGGCTTGACACTACAAATATCGCCAGTCGTCTCAACGCCCAGAAACCTCGTCCGGCGCTGGATTAACCATCTCTCCAATAGATTTATCCTATGACTGAATTACTCCCAATTATTCAATTAGGTAATCCCCAACTGCGTCAAAAGTCTGCTGTTGTGGAAAATATTCAAGATGAGAAAATACAACAACTGATTGACGATTTGATCGATAAAGTTGCTGAAGCTAACGGCGTGGGAATTGCGGCGCCTCAAATAGCAGCATCATATCGTTTATTTATTGTTGCTTCTCGCCCGAATCCTCGGTATCCTCATGCTCCGGAAATGAAACCGACAGCGATGATTAATCCCCAAATTATCTCTCATTCTGCGGAAATTGTTAAAGGTTGGGAGGGTTGTTTGAGTGTTCCTGGGATTAGAGGTTTAGTTCCTCGTTATCAAGCGATCGCTGTTGAGTATACTGACCGCAATGGTGATTTGCAACAACAAGAATTAACTGATTTTGTAGCGCGGATTTTTCAACACGAATATGACCATCTCAATGGTATTTTATTTGTAGACCGTGTTGAAACTACTTTGGAAATGATGACAGAGCAAGAATATCAGCAGCGCATCGTTAACAATACTTAACTAGTATTATATTTCCACTCTGTAGGTGCAGCGAACTGTAAAATAGGGGCTGAAAATAACTCTCAAGGAAGATATTTTAGTAACAGTAACAGGTTATGCTTAACCCGTTGTTAACTATTGCTTTGGTTTAGCTATTAGGTAAATGCCTAACAGTAATAGTAGTGGCGTGTATACCGATGAAGAAATAAAAGTTAATCAGAATCTTTGTGCAGCAGTTACCAAGTCAAGCAAAGAAACTGATATTTTTGCAGAGTGGAAATCTATTGATTTTTGGAAAGAACAATCGCTGGCGCTGATTCCTTTGTTCAGCGGATTAGCGGTGACGGGAGGTTTGAGAATCACAGGTTGGTTGTCGATTCCAGTTTATGTAATCACAGCGGATAGTACTCGTTGGTTAATTGCTTATTTGCAATCTCAAGTATCAGCACCAGCAACAAATCCCAGTGTGGACATTAATCATCAAAAAAAATCTTTAAAAATTGCTTATAGTATTGTCCATGCTATTCCGGGAAGAATTAGGTTTCATGTACCTCAAATCGCTAGCGATCGCGCTTATGCACAGCGGCTAGAAAAGTTGTTACAAACTGATGCTAAAGTGATGAATGTGCGGGTGAATTATGGTGCTAGCTCAGTGGCGATCGCCTTTCAACCACAGGAAGTTAGCGTACCTTATTGGGTAACTTTTCTGGAGCTAGCTTTGCAGACAAATTGTTCTCAAATTGTTGATATCCAAAACCAAGATTTGTCTGGTGTGTGAGAGACAATGAAGTATTCATCTTTGTCTTATTGTTTGGCTAGTTTAGCAAATTTAGCAACGACATTCTACAGTTCTGAAATTAATAGTAATAAACTTCTATAATTGGTGCTAGTAGTAATGCTCAACTTCAAGTTACAATGAGTATAGAAATACTTTGTGCTCAATCTGCAAACACACAACCAAAAAAGCTCTACCATTAGCAAGATGAAAGCAACATCTTGACTAGAATATTCTGAAAAGCTTGCAAATAGTTTTTGGCGTCGCCGATTAAAAATATGAATTTACCTCACGACCCATAGACGCAAAGGTACGAAAAAAGATAATTTTGGCACTTCATATTCTGACACAGCGAAGCCGAATTCTCTAACTAATAGGAGGTCATTTAATTATGGCACTTAAAATTACTGACTTTGTAGAAGATGCTGGCGCTCCTGGGATTATAGCCGGAATTGGAGCAGTTTTATTAGCACCTGTCTTAGTTCCCGTCGTTACCGGTATTGGTAAACCGATAGCTAAATCTCTCATCAAAGGCTCAATTGTCGCTTATGAGAAAAGCAAGGGTGCATTTGCAGAACTAGGCGAAACCTGGGAAGACATTATAGCTGAAGCGCGAGCCGAACTGGCTGAATCCAAAGAGTCAGCAGCATTTGAAACCACACTCACTCCTGGTGAAAGTGCGCCAGAACACGGGGGATAGGAATTAAGAGGTGGGGAGGTGGGGAGGTGGGGTGATGGGGAGTGTGGGGAGTGTGGCGAGAAAAAGAATTAAAGAATTTATGCTTACGCTTGTGATCTTCTCAGTTTTCCCACACTTCCCCCTCTTCCCACACCTCCCACACTTCCCCCTCTTCCCTCACCCCTCACCCGCTAAATCAACTAATTTGGGAGGACAGCGGTGACAAATAATTATCGATATCTGGCGAAAATACGCCATGTTAAAGAGAAAACCAGCTTCCAAACGCCTACTAAACCTATACCTATAAAAATTATTAGTGATACTCCAGGGCGGTTACGGTTGCGAGTGGCGCCGTGCGATCGTCAATCTGAAAAAATGCAGCCTATCGTCGATAAGTTAGCGGCGCAACCAGGCGTTAATCAAGTTACCACGAATATGCAACATGGAAGTATTTTAATTGATCATGATGATAGTCGAGAAAATATTATTGCCACACTTCTAGATATAGGAATAATTTTCGGCGATATTGCCGAAGGAAATTCAGAAGCTGCAGCAGGTATTACCAATGCGGTGCTTGATTTAAACCAACGCGTTCAACAAACAACGATGGGATCTGTAGACTTGCGGGTGCTTTTTCCTCTGGGACTGAGCATCTTAGCTTTCAGACAATTACTTGTCAAAGGTCTGCAATTTGAGGTGATTCCTTGGTATGTGTTGGGGTGGTATGCTTTCGACAGTTTTATGAAATTGAACCGCACTAGTCAACTGAACAAATAAAAAATACCCGATCCATTTTGTCAAGGTACAAATTTTGTGATCTACTGATAGTAGTTGCACAAAGATTTTAGGCCATGACACACCCAGATCAAGTTTATCCTGAACTTTGCCAGGCTGTTTTTTACGAACAGGTTAATAGTGATATTAGTGATGGGTTGCAATTAATTAGCACCCAGCAATATGATTTGGCGCTAAAAACATATTATCAAGCGTTGAAATATACTGCACTCCTCACCCACAGGGAACAACGGGAATCGGCGATCGCTAATCTGGTGCGCGATGAAAATTTTACCCTTGTACCCTTGACTCAGCTTCCATACCAGGAACAAAATCAGTGGATTGAGTGGTTTTTAGAAGTGCAACAGTATGTGCTGAGTTGGGGTACAGATGGGAGTTTAGCGATCGCCCAAACTTTGAGAAAATTAGCCAAGGGTTTGCAAATTCTCAGACGAATTGATCAGGGCGCGATCGCTCTCCAACAAGCCACACTCGCAGCGCTTCAGATTCCCGAACCCATGAACCGCGCCGATGAATTTATCCAAATCGCCACCGGTTGGTTGCAATTCCACCGCCAAGCAGCAGCAGAACAAGCACTCAACCAAGCTCTGAGCGCCGTTGAACAAATTCAAAGTGATGATCCTTTTGCGAAATGGAACTATCAGTCACCCATCGCCTCACTCTATATTCGAGTTGGTTTACCGCAAAGCGCCTTGACAATTTTCAAAAATAATGCTCAAGATAATGCTCAAGAACTGTATTTAAATATAATTCGTCAAGAGGTCGTGCGTGACGCCCTCAACAGAAAACAAATATTATTTGCTCAAACAGTCACCGCCCAAATTACAGAGGCTGAATACCAAGCCCAAGCTTTAGTAGAAATAGCAATTTATTGGGCAAACCATCACCACATGAGCCGCGCTAATCGCTTGTTTTTTCAAGCCTTGCAGCGGGTAGCGTCAGCAGAGCGGGCTGACGCCATACAATCAACATTAATTCAAACTTACACCAAAGCGGGTCAAATTAATATCGCCCTCAACGCCGCGCAAAAACTCACCCAGCATGAACCGAAAGCCGTAGCTCTGGGTGCGATCGCCGTCGCTTACAGTCAAGCTAAACAAACCCAACAGGCGCAAAAAGTGTTGGTACAACTGACGGATTTAATTAAATCTGCAACCGCTGTGAGTGAGGTTGGTTACGTGGCGAGTATTTTGCACAATGCAGTGAATGCACAACAGTATGATTTAGCGATCGCCATTTTGAATCTGATTCCCACCAATATGGATTTTCTTTCGCAACCGAGTTGGTATCGCCAAATTGTTCAAGCCCCTCTACAGGCGCGCCAAATTAACAAAGCCTTGCAATTGGCAAAACAGATACCTAATAATGTTTGGCCAGAGGAACGCAATGGACACTTGCGAGACATAGCGATCGCCTACGGGAATGCTAAACAGTGGTATCAAGCCACGCAAGTTGCAGCACAAATTGACAACACTATTAGTAATCCGTTTCAAATATTAACACGGACAGAATTAGCGGCGATCGCACCCACTCCAGAGGAATTCACCACTCAAATTCAGGCGGCGATTAGACAAACACAAAAGCTAGAACCAATTGCCCAAAAAGCTTTAGGATTAACTGCGATCGCCCAAGCTTATCTGCGTTTCGGCGATGGAGAACAAACAGAATCTTTCCTCAAACAAGCGATCGCTACTATACAGCAGGTAGAAGATGAATACACACGCGGTGATTTGATTGCACAGATGACCAATTATCTCATCCAACAAAGACAGTATAGTGCTGCTTTAACGATGGCACAGGCTCATTCTGTTCCCTATTTGCGGGAATCAAGCTACAACTCTATCTTCTATCCCGCACTGGAATGTTACGCCTTTTATGTCGCCTTACAAGTAGTTGAACATAACTCCTTACCGGATACTAAAGCATCGCAACTACTAGCGATCGCCAAAACCTACCTACAACTGGGAAGAAATGAAGACGCGATATCGTTACTAGATCGTGCTTTTAGCGTAGCGCAGCAAATAGCCGACCCAGAAACCCGGATGATTCAGGTTAGCGAGTATACACAAATAGATGATGAAAGCGATCGCGCCCATCAATACACCCGTTTAGTTAAACTATATGTCGCCCTAGGAAAACCAGAACAAGCCCAACAAGTAGTAGAAAAAGCCCAAGCTTCAACATTACGAGACTACCTACAAGCTTGGATTAGCTGTTATAACTAATTCGCGTCCGCGTCTCCTACACAACGATCTCAGCCCCATAAAAAAGCGGGTTAACCGCTATATACATGGTTAACCCGTTTAGCTTTGGGAACGCGCAGAGAAATTGTTATTGCAATACCAATTTCACATTGGCGTTTTGCAGACCGCGCTGTTTTACTTCAGCCAAGGTCTTGTTAACTGCATACTTTTGGTTGATTGAGTTGATCAATTCGGTTTGGTTGTGCTTTTTAGCAACACCCCACAAGTCAGCGATTAGGTCAAAAGAACCATCGCTGTTGCGAGACCAGCCGAGGTCATATTCACCTTCCAACATGGCAACGATATCAGAACGGACGCGCTGACCGTTATAACCACGAACATCAGCTTCAGTCTTTACGCTGATACCGAGGTCGCGCAAGGAAGCTTTGAGGATTTCGGCATCGGTGATCTTGGTGCGCAGAGTGCTAAAATGAGACATTTGGGTTTCCTCCAATGAGAAGATTGATGAGAAAAACGACAACGGTTTGTTTTTGGGGAAGCCGCGCTTAGGTGGAAGCGGCTGTTTTGTCAAAACTGCTAGCAAAAACTGCTAGCCTTTGCCCCTGGGTTAGCAGGGGAAAGCTTTTAAAACTCCATTCGCTGATACTCAGCAACGGAGGATGCTGCGGGTCGGGCGCGCTGTCTGGCCCAGTCTCTTAAAGCTGTCACCTGTTCTTGCATCGTTCGAGACAGCGGTAAAGTTGACTTTAGCGCAGCAATAATATCTAGTTGGGTGAACTCCCGATCTTGGGCAAAAGCTTCGTACATGGCCGCGACGATCGCTTGTTCAATTTCTGCTCCAGAGAAGCCGTCAGACATCTTCGCTAGTTGTTCCAGGTCAAATCTAGCAATATCTTCACGCCGCTTTGTGAGGTGGATGTTGAATATATCCTGCCTTTCTTCCGGGGTGGGCAGATCCACAAAGAAAATTTCATCAAAACGTCCTTTTCGCAAGAACTCTCCTGGTAAGCGCTCAACTCTATTAGCTGTCGCCATCACAAACACAGGCGATTTCTTTTCTTGCATCCAGGTCAGGAAAGAACCAAAAATGCGACTGGAAGTCCCGCCGTCTGAGTCACCAGAACCAGCGCTACCCGCAAAGGACTTATCCAACTCATCAATAAATAGAATTGTTGGTGAAATTGATTCTGCCGTCTTTAGGGCGTTACGCAGATTTGCCTCACTCCGACCCACCATTGAGCCGTCGTAGACTCTCCCCATATCTAAGCGCAGAATTGGCAACCCCCACAACCGGGAAGTAGTCTTGGCGATCAATGATTTACCACACCCCGGAACACCTAAAATTAGCATCCCTTTAGGTTGAGGTAAGCCATACTCCCTTGCTCTTTCTGTAAAAGCGTTGGAGCGTTGCTTCAGCCATTTTTTCAACTCTTCCAAGCCACCAACAGCATCAATAGTTTCATCCTCTTCGATGTACTCTAGGATGCCATTGCGCCTAATCAGTTGCTTTTTCTCAGATAAAACTATGTCTACTTCATCTTCCGTCAACCGCCCTGTCGTCACCTGCGCCTTACGATAGACTTTTTCCGCTTCATCTTTAGTTAGACCCAGAGCTGCTCGCAGAAGCTTTTCTCTGGCCTCGGTGGTCAGCCGTCGTCCACGATTTTGATCTATATGGTGTGTCAAAACTTTGTTTAACTCAGCCATGTCTGGCAATGTAAAATCCAGCACTACGACTTCTTTTTCCAGTTCAATAGGCACTTGTTGCACTGGTGACATCAATATGATGTTTTTCTGCATTCCTTTGAAACTGGCGATCGCATCGCGCAACGATCTTGTTGTCGCAGGCGCATCAATAAATGGATGTAAATCTTTAAGTATAAATATACCGGGTTCTCTTTGCCGGATAATCCACTCAATGGCCGCCTCCGGCGAAACGGTATTGTGTTGGGTGACATTCCGGGGTTGACCATACTCCACGATGCCGTGTGTTACCGTCCAAACAAAGACTCGGCGTTGGGGTTTTAACAATTGGGCGATGGTGGAAATTGCTTGCTCGGCCCGCTCTTCCTCGGAGGTCACAAGGTAGATTAAAGGGTATTGAGCTTGAATTAAAATATTGAGCTCTTCTTTCATACATCGACCTACTCGAGACCTTAGTACACTACAGACATCGTTTGTTGAAAACGACCACCGAATTATAAGTTACTCAATCTATAACTCTTAACTTAACAAGGAACTAACTCTTCCTCTCCTTTGGGATGGGCTTCATTTTCCTCCCTTTCATCAACGGAAATATGGTCTTGGTCAATTATGCCCGGTTGATCACCTAAGCCAACTAATTCTCCGTTACGTAGTATGAGCGAACTTTCACAATTGGGACAAGAATAAACTCTATGAGTCCGTCCATAGGTAGAAGCTTCCAGTTCCTCAACCAACTCTGAATTGGCCAAGTAGAAGGATAAGGCACGTTCGGCTAGTTCTGACATTGGTTCGGAATCAATGGCTGCTCGAATCTTCAGTCTTTTGTGTAGTTCTGGCGATAAATACAAAGTAACTTTTTGCCTAGTTTGCGGTTGCATATAACTCTTCGATGGCCTTACCCGGGTATGTATATTACGTTATCGACTATATTGTGACTTGTCAAGACGGTAAAACGTTTTGACGGCAGTTTTGTTACATTTATTTACAATAGTCTAGATTTGGCTAATTAGTCAACTCAAAATTGCGGTGAGGAAACAGGGAACAGGGAACGATAAAGTGTGTCGTTTAGGCGCTTTGATTAGTTACCTGTTAGTTTGCTCTCTCTACCTTTGAGTTTGAGTCTCCCGCACATAGGCGATATGCGTTGATAGGGATTTAAATCCCTCCCTATCCCCTAATCCCTATCCCCTAATCCCCGTTCCCTCTAAATTTGTGTGATGTGGAACAAGTGTTAAGGGTGCTTACGTTTAGTAACGTAATTTTGCTTTTTCGTGCCCACCTAATTTATACTGACTAAACCCCGTTATTTCTCTGGCTTGAGTGCGAATAATTTATACTAGTGCCCTATTGATGATGCTTTGGGGATGTGCGACATCTAGTTTCAATGCTTCTGCTTTGACATGGAAAACTTACAACAATTCTCGGTATGATTTTGAGTTTCCATACCCCAGTAATTGGACTTCCTTAACAGCCCCAGAGAACGCTGACGGAATTGTTTTGGTGTCACCGCCAAAAAACACGGTGGAGATTCGCTCTTGGGCGGGTAATCGACTACCGGAGTCGTTGAGCAAGGATGGTAAAGTCAAAACCACAACCAATCCTAATTTTCGGACTGTTCAAGGTGTATCAGGAGTGCTGGTGGTGGAAGTAGATCAGCAGGTAAGTTCAATGACACTGACACTAACTCAGGGTCAAGTTAAATACTACTGGCAGGGGCGAAGCCGGAGCCAAGAATTTTCAGATTATTACAATTTGTTTTACTATATTGCCCAACAGTATCGGATTTACCACTAAAAGATTAAATATTGAATTACTCAGCAGTTTCTCCCTTTTGATAGTTGAGAGGTGAAACAATGCTGCATAGATTTAGCTATCAGCGAGTAAAAACCTGTAAAAATGAAAGTTCTGGTTATTGGTGGTGATGGTTACTGTGGTTGGGCAACTGCTCTTTACCTGTGCAATCAAGGTTACAAAGTTGGAATTCTGGACAGTTTAGTACGACGGCATTGGGATAATCAACTGGGTGTGGAAACTCTAACCCCGATCGCACCAATTCAAAAACGTCTCCAGCGTTGGTACGATGTCACTGGTCGATCTATTGAGCTATTTATCGGAGATATTACGAATTATGAATTTCTTGAGCAAGCTCTGCAACGATTTGAGCCAAATGCCATAGTACATTTTGGCGAACAGCGTTCGGCGCCATTTTCCATGATTGACCGTGAACATGCAGTTCTCACCCAAGTCAATAATATAGTCGGCACATTGAATTTGCTGTATGCAATGCGACAATATTTCCCAGATTGCCATCTGGTAAAATTGGGAACAATGGGTGAATATGGCACACCCAACATTGATATTGAAGAAGGTTACATCAATATTGAGCACAATGGTCGCAAGGATATCTTGCCTTATCCCAAGCAGCCTGGCTCGATGTATCACTTAAGTAAAGTTCATGACAGCCATAATATCCATTTTGCTTGTCGAGTTTGGGGATTGCGAGCGACGGATTTAAATCAAGGTATTGTTTACGGGGTATTCACCGCAGAAACTGGGCTGGATGAATTGTTGATCAACCGTCTTGATTATGATGGCGTGTTCGGTACAGCACTCAACCGTTTCTGTATTCAAGCAGCAATCGGCCATCCTCTAACTGTCTACGGTAAAGGTGGACAAACGCGGGGCTTTTTAGATATTCGGGATACAGTACGTTGTGTAGAATTAGCGATCGCTCATCCTGCTGAACCTGGAGACTTCCGTGTCTTTAATCAATTTACAGAACAATTCAGCGTCGGCGATTTAGCCATGATGGTGAAAAAAGCAGGGAATGCGATGGGAATGAATGTAGAAATCAACCATTTAGATAATCCCAGAATTGAAAAAGAAGAACATTACTTCAACGCCAAAAACACCAAATTGCTGGATTTAGGCTTACAACCCCATTATCTTTCTGACTCTTTACTCGATTCTTTGTTGAATTTCGCCGTTAAGTATCATCAACGCATTGACAGCGCGCAAATTCTGCCTACAGTCTCCTGGCGCAGAAATTAATCTGTTTGTTATTTGTCTCATCTTTCCATGTTTGATGTCAGCAGATCATGATCGACTAAGTATGAGAATTGCGCTATTTACTGAAACTTTTTTGCCGAAGATTGATGGAATTGTCACTCGCCTATGTTACACGATTGAGCATTTGCAGCGTGATGGAAACCAAGTTTTAGTGATTGCGCCTAGTGGTGGGGTCGCTGAGTACAAGGGGGCCAGGGTTTATGGTGTGTCTGGTTTTCCCCTACCGCTATATCCAGAGTTAAAGATTGCTTTACCTAGACCCGCTATTGGTTCCGTGCTCGAAGAGTTTCAAGCGGATATTATTCATGTTGTTAATCCAGCGGTTTTGGGGTTAGCTGGTATATTTTATAGCAAAATGTTGAATATTCCCCTTGTGGCATCTTATCATACCCATTTACCTAAATATCTACAACACTATGGTTTGCAGTCACTAGAAGGGCTGCTGTGGGAGTTACTCAAAGCTGGTCACAATCAAGCAACTTTGAATCTTTGTACTTCCACTGCCATGATTGAAGAACTGACAGCACATGGGATTAAAAGGCTGTATTTGTGGCAAAAAGGGGTGGATACAGAATTATTTCACCCACAACTAGCTAGTGTATCCATGCGATCGCATTTATCGCAAAATCATCCAGAGAGTCCCTTGTTGCTATATGTAGGAAGGTTGTCAGCAGAAAAAGAAATTGAGCGGATGAGGGCTATTTTAGAAGCAATTCCCGCAGCGCGGTTAGCATTGGTAGGTGATGGCCCCCACCGCCAAGCACTCAAAGAACACTTTCATGGTACAAACACCTATTTTGTCGGTTATCTCACAGGACGTGAGTTAGCTTCGGCTTTTGCTAGTGCAGATGTGTTTATTTTTCCTTCTCGTACAGAGACGTTAGGATTAGTTTTATTAGAAGCGATGGCTGCAGGTTGTCCAGTTGTCGCCGCACGTTCAGGAGGAATTCCCGATATAGTCACAGATGGAGTGAATGGGTACTTGTTCGAGCCTGGAGAACAATTGAGTATGAGTGATAGTGGAGCGATCAAAGCAGTGATGAATCTTTTACAACATCAGCAAAAACACCATACCATGCGTGAGAACGCCCGTCTAGAAGCCGAAAAGTGGGGATGGGCAGCTGCTACCCAGCAGTTACAGAATTATTATCATAAAGCAATTTCTGTTCACAATTAGCACTATAGCAATTCCCAGTTACATGAGGTAGACCCTAGCTAGACTCTAGCCCCTAGTTCCTAGCCCCTAACCGCAACAAAATGTACCATCATAAAAAGAGAAACGCCATATAAATTTTAGGAAGTGCCAACTTTAGCATTAAATGATATGTGGAAGGAAAAATCTAACATCAAGAAGTTAAAATCACCATGACACTTCCTAGCCCTGGTAGCGTATTGGCTACGTTAACTGAATTAACTCAAGTTAACCGTACCCAAGCCCTACTGCGTCGCGTGAAAGACCTTTCGGTTAATGAATTTGTCTGTTTACTTGACTTTATTACGGCTGAGTTTCAGCAATTCTTAAGAGCGATTGAATTGATCAATAATGAAGCTCTAGAAACCATGTTAGAGAAGGTGCTAGAAGCGATTACACTCAAAATTGGTCAAATTCTCCAAGCACAAAACACAGCTATTTTTCTAGTAGATTACGACAAAAACCAACTGTGGTCAAAAGTTCCCCAAGATAACACTCAAAAATTCTTAGAAATTCGCACACCAATTACAGTTGGTATTCCTGGTCATGTCGCTAGTACAGGTCAATATTTAAATATAGCAGAAGCTGCTACCCATCCTCTATTTAGCCCAGAATTAGAAAAACAATTGGGCTATAAAATGCGTAATATTTTATGTATGCCAGTGATGAGTAGTAAAAACCAGACTGTAGCCGTAGTGCAACTGGCAAATAAAACTGGAAATATTCCTTTTAATGTTGATGATGAGGAACGGTTCCGAGATTTTGCCGCTTCCATTGGCATTATATTAGAAAGCTGTCAATCTTTTTATGTGGCGGCTCGTAATCAGCGAGGGGCGACAGCTTTGTTACGGGCGACTCAAACCCTAGGACAAAGTTTAGATTTAGAAGCTACTTTGCAGATTGTGATGGAGCAAGCACGAATTTTAATGCAAGCAGACCGCAGCACGCTATTTTTATATCGCAAAGAAATGAGGGAACTCTGGACAAAAGTAGCTGCAGCGGCTGATGATTCAAAAATGATGGAAATTCGTATTCCCTCCAACCGAGGAATTGCTGGTTATGTGGCTTCAACTGGGGAAGCAGTGAATATCCCCGATGCTTATAAAGACCCTCGCTTCGACCCCACTACAGATAACAAAACTGGATATTTTACTCGAAATATTTTATGTTTACCTGTCTTCAATTCTGCTAATGAATTAATTGGCGTGACACAGTTAATTAATAAACAGCAAGGTAGTTTTACTGCTTCTGATGAAGAATTCATGCGGGCTTTTAATATTCAAGCTGGAATTGCTTTAGAAAATGCTCGTTTATTTGAAAATGTTTTATTAGAAAAGCAATATCAAAAAGATATCCTCCAGAGTTTATCAGATGCAGTAATTTCTACAGATATGGAAGGTCGAATCGTCACAATTAATGATGCGGCTCTGGAATTATTGGGTTGTCCCTTGGGAGAAACTAATAGCAAAAATAATAAGCATTTATGGGAACAGAATTTAATTGGGCGATTGGTTTGGGAGGTTGTCCCAATTGAAAATCTGCAAATGCGCTTGGAAGATAGTTTAAAAGTGGGAGCGAGACATTATGTCCCAGAACAGAGTTTAACAGTGGGACTGTATCAAGTGATGAGTGCTGAGTATCAAGTGGTGAATGGAAATGAGAATTTAGGAAAAGATAATTTTTGTTCATCACCGCTAGAGTCAGATGCTCGTCATCCGAGCGAGTCTCACCGAAATCGCCGCAGCTTTGGGCATCATAGCAACAAGCGATCGCTCCCACAACGAGAACTTTTATACACATCTGGTTCTTCAATTTTAGTAGTGCGCGATCGCTCTAATCCAGATGTATTTATTCCTTGGAATCAACCCCTCACCCCCCAGTCGGAATTTTTAAGAGCGAGTGAGGTACAGCAATTAGAACGCAGCATGAATCTCACCGTTAATCCCCTAACTAACCCAGAAGGAGGTGTGCGGGGTGGTTTGGTGGTTTTGGAAGATATTAGCCAAGAAAAGCGGTTGAAAACCACCATGTATCGCTACCTCACACCCCATGTCGCTGAACAGGTGATGGCTTTGGGGGAAGATGCTTTGATGGTAGGTGAGCGCAAGGAAGTGACTATTCTATTTTCTGATATTCGCGGTTACACCACTCTGACAGAAAGTCTGGGCGCGGCTGAAGTAGTATCGCTGCTCAATCAGTATTTTGAGACAATGGTAGAAGCAGTGTTTAACTACGAAGGCACCTTAGATAAATTTATCGGTGATGCTTTAATGGCCGTGTTTGGTGCGCCATTACCCTTGACAGAAAATCATGCTTGGCGCGCGGTACAAGCAGCATTAGATATGCGCCAAAGGCTAGCAGAATTTAATCAGCGACGGATTATCCAAGCGCAACCACAAATCCGGATTGGGATTGGGATTAGCTCTGGGGAAGTGGTTTCTGGTAACATTGGTTCCCACAAGCGGATGGATTACACCGTGATTGGCGATGGTGTGAATTTAAGTTCGCGTTTAGAGGGTGTGACTAAAGAGTATGGATGTGATATTATTTTAAGTGAATTTACTTATCAGTTGTGCAGCGATCGCATTTGGGTACGTGAATTAGATAAAATTCGCGTCAAAGGCAAACATCAAGCGGTAAATATCTACGAACTAATAAGCGATCGCACCACTGCCCTAGATGCTGCCACCGAGGAATTTTTGCTGTATTATCAGCATGGGCGCGCTGCTTATTTAGCAAGCGAATTTAGTCAGGCGATCGTCCACTTCACAGCAGCTAAACGGATCCGACCTACAGACCAAGCTGTCAAAATTCACCTAGAACGTGCTCATAATTACCGACAAACACCACCTCCAGATTCCTGGGATGGTGTGTGGGCGATGATTGCGAAGTGATTAACGCTCAACATCTCCAAATTAAAGCTTTGAGAAATTGAGCAACCTCTCAATCTGAAGATTGATCTGGATCGCTGTTAAAAGGATCCTCTCCGATTTTCAGTTGTTTCTTTGTTTGTTTTAAATGCTTCCAAAGAGCTTTGATTTGCTCATAGGCCTCATCAGGCGGTAACTTTCCCCCAGTTTCTAAGTTACATATATAACTTACTTTCTGAGCAAATTCTTGTAGATTAGCATTAAATACTAAATTCTCTGGCTTTACTTGACCATAGTAGCGCCCCCGAGGATAGAGAAAATCATCTTTGTTCACTATTGTTCTCTCCACTTATTCAACTTTCTCCCGTCTTTAGACTTGAAGCTGAACATTAGCAATTTTCATCCTTCCGTCGAAGCGGGAGCAATCAGATCAATCTGTCTCCCATCGGTTTTTAGGTGAATTTATTTAGTTCTAGCTTTCACAAAACAGCACAAGGCGTAAAATTCCAGAACAGCGA
The DNA here is from genome assembly GCF_000332295.1 of Fortiea contorta PCC 7126. Classification (GTDB taxonomy): domain Bacteria; phylum Cyanobacteriota; class Cyanobacteriia; order Cyanobacteriales; family Nostocaceae; genus Fortiea; species Fortiea contorta. The sequence goes on from NZ_KB235931.1 coordinate 173,952, forward strand.
ATATACAAGCGAATTTATGGCAAAATTGGCAAACAGAGGGTAGTTTAATCGCCCCTAGATTGCCAATCTACTTTATTTTAGACGATCCTTTATCTAAAAAACTGACTCTCATTAAGTCTCAACTGAAACTCCATAGCAGAAGGCAGGAGGTAAAAACATCACAATTCCTGACATCCACACCTTCAAAATCTCTTCACCCATACTTCAATTGCTATACTTGTAAAGTATCAGAGTATACTATTTTTTCTGTTGCTAAAAATTAACTGCTAGAAACAGCAATTTTAATTACTCTATAAAAAAATAATTTTTTAGGCGGACTCAATCATCTAGCGAAGGAAATTGTTCCTAACCACTCATTAGTAGTGATTTTTCGCCACCAAACTATAGTTTACTAACTAATGGCTAATAACTGAAGATAAAATGGTTTTGCCGAAAAAAACCAAAGCTGCCCATCAACTGTAAATCCTACCTCCTGCCATGTCTGTTCATTCCAAGCTATACGAAGGCAAAGCAAAAATTCTCTACGCAACCGACGCTCCTGAAGTTTTGTTAGCTGATTTTAAAGACGATGCTACTGCTTTTAATGCCCAGAAGCGCGGCAGCATTATCGGCAAAGGAGCTATAAATTGCACCATATCTAGTCGTTTATTTCAACAATTAGAAGCAGTTGGGATTAAAACTCACTTTATCGATAGCCCAGCGCCGAATCAAATGCGGGTAAAAGCGGTAAAAATTTTGCCAATAGAAGTCGTGGTGAGAAATATTGCCGCTGGTAGTTTGTGTCACCAAACAGGATTACCAGTGGGTACAGTTTTGAAACAACCTTTGGTAGAGTTTTATTACAAAAATGATCAACTAGGAGATCCACTGTTGACACGCGCTCGCCTCTACTTAATGGAACTAGCAACTGCGGAACAAGTTGAGACAATTACTCATCTTGCATTGCAAATCAATGAATTTTTGACTAATTTCTGGCAGCAGTGCGGGATTACCCTAGTGGACTTCAAACTAGAATTTGGCTTGGACTCACAACAGCAAGTGCTTCTAGCCGATGAAATTAGTCCCGACACCTGTCGCCTGTGGGATACTGCAGAACCAGACTCTAATCGCCGCGTGCTAGACAAAGACCGCTTTCGTCGTGACTTAGGAAACGTAGAGGATGCTTACCAGGAGGTTTTACAAAGAGTGCTGCAAGTGGTAGATAGTAAAAATTAAATGGGAACGGGGAGAAATATCTAATACCCTATTGACTCAAATCAAGCCATTGCCTTGATTTGGTTGCAAGTTGTGGCAGGTAGCGCGGTAAAATCGCCCAAGAGACTGACTCCCTTGTTTGTCCAATCCCCAACCCCTGAGAAAGTTTACATAAGAGTATTATTGCCTTGTGACGGTGTGTGGAAGTGAAGAGGAATTTAAATAAAATGCGTTTATCTCCTTTATTGGTAGCAGCAGTTGCAGTTGCAGCCCCATTGAGTGGTTCGCTGAGTGCAAATGCTCAAACCGCTGACAATTCAAATCAAACAACAGAAATCTTTCCATCGGTAGCAAATCAGCCGCCGATTAGTGAGCAGCTTAAATCCGCCGCTAACTCTTCTAACTCAGCAGGTGCACAGTTCCTGACAGGATTGCATTCACCAGCAATCACCGAATTCTCTAAATTATCTACCCAATTACCAGCGACAGCGACGCCGCTAAAGACTGCACAAACTCCCCCAGTCAACCCCAGACCAGCGCCCGCAGTTCCCCCCGCAGGTAATCAGCAACCCGCGCCGCAACCGAACGTGACTCCCGCAGTTCCCCCTGCAGGTAATCAGCAACCCGCGCCGCAACCGAATCCAGGAGTCACGCCACCAGGAACAACAACACCAACAGATGAACCCCGTGTACTAGTGTCAGAAGTGTTAGTTAGATCCGAGACAGGACAACTATCACCAGAACTAGAAAACCAAGTCTACAGAGCCATTCGGACTCAGCCAGGAAGGACAACTACCCGCTCCCAACTGCAAGAAGACATCAACGCTATTTTTGGTACTGGCTTCTTCTCCAACGTCCAAGCATCACCAGAAGATACCCCCTTGGGCGTGCGCGTGAGTTTTGTCGTCCAGCCCAACCCAGTTTTGACCAAAGTACAAATAGAAGCCAACCCAGGAACAGATGTTGCTTCCGTACTCCCTGCGAAAACTGCAGATGAAGTCTTCAGTTCCCAATATGGCAGCATCCTCAATTTACGAAACCTACAAGAAGGCATCAAGCAGTTAACTAAACGCTATCAAGACCAAGGTTACGTACTAGCGAACGTGGTTGGCTCACCCAAAGTCTCCGAAAATGGAGTCGTCACCCTCCAGGTAGCTGAAGGGGTGGTAGAAGACATTCGAGTCCGATTCCGCAACAAAGAAGGACAAGAGACAGACGAAAAAGGACAACCAATCCGGGGACGCACCAAAGACTACATAGTTACACGGGAATTAGAGTTAAAAAAAGGACAAGTATTTAACCGCAACATCATCCAAAGAGACTTGCAACGGGTATTTGGACTGGGTTTATTTGAAGACGTGAATGTCTCCCTTGATCCAGGTAGCGACGCCAGCCGGGTGAATGTAGTAGTAAATGTGGCTGAACGCAACAGTGGATCTATCGCCGCTGGGGCAGGGATTAGCTCCGCTAGCGGGTTATTTGGTACCATCAGTTATCAACAGCAAAACCTGGGCGGTAGAAACCAGAAATTAGGCGCAGAATTACAAGTAGGGGAACGAGAACTATTATTTGACCTCCGCTTCACAGATCCTTGGATTGGTGGCGATCCCAACCGCACTTCCTACACAGCGAACTTATTCCGCCGTCGCTCGATTTCCTTAATTTTTGACGGCAAAGATAAGAATATTCAAACCCTTGCAGATGAGCCAAATCCCACCGGAGGCGATCGCCCCCGCATCGTCCGCCTAGGAGGTGGGATCACCTTCACCCGCCCCCTCTCAGGTAATCCCTACCAAAATGCCGAATGGACAGCTTCAGCCGGCTTGCAATATCAACGAGTTTCTGCTAGGGATGGTGATGGTAACGCCAGAACCAAAGGAACAGTATTTGAAAATGGTGCCCCCAGAATTGAAAATGGTCAGCGCGTAGAAGTGCCCTTAACTCAGTCAGGGACAGGCGACGACGACTTGATTTTATTGCAACTAGGAGCACAACGCGATCGCCGTAATAATCCTTTACAACCCACCAGCGGTTCTTATCTCCGCTTTGGCGTTGACCAGTCAGTACCCATAGGCTCAGGTAATATTTTCCTGACCAGATTACGCGGTAGCTACAGTCAATACATCCCCGTCAAGTTAATTAGCTTCAGCAAAGGAGCACAAACCCTAGCATTTAACCTCCAAGGAGGAACAGTCCTAGGAGACTTACCCCCCTACGAAGCCTTTACCTTAGGCGGTAGCAACTCCGTCCGTGGTTACCAAGAAGGAACTTTAAGCAGTGGACGCTCTTATGTACAAGCATCCGTTGAATATCGCTTCCCAGTATTTTCAGTAGTCAGCGGCGCCCTCTTTTTCGATTATGGTAGCGATTTAGGCAGTAGTACCAGAGCAGCCCAAGTGCTGAATAAAAATGGCAGTGGCTACGGCTATGGTGTTGGCGTCCGCGTACAATCACCACTAGGGCCAATTCGCATCGACTACGGTATCAACGATGACGGAGATAGCCGAATTAACTTTGGGATTGGCGAAAGATTTTAAGATTGGGCATTGGGGATAGAGCATTGGGCATTACTCTTTTCTAGCCCCTAATCCCTAGCCCCTAATCCCCTGCTCTTGCTAATTTTTACATTTACCTCAATACTGTTCAAATAAGAGCCAGTCCTCAGATAAAGTTTTGCGTATACCCAGACGCACAACACCAGCTGGTTAATAAATGAGGTAATTTCATCCTAGCCTGCGGCAAGCCGCCTTACAGGCGTCTACAGACTTCAGACTTCAGATTTCAGATTTCAGACTTCAGACTTCATCCTTCAGTCAAAGTGCCCATGCAACAACACACAATAGCAGCAGAAATTACACAAACGGGGGTAGGACTGCACAGCGGTGTCAGTACCCATGTGCGGATTCTGCCGCAAGACGCGGGAAGCGGGCGGTATTTTGTGCGAGTGGATTTGCCCGATTTACCAATCATTCCCGCCCAAGTTGCAGCGGTCAGTCAAACGGTGCTTTCGACACAATTGGGAAAAGATTTGGCGTGTATTCGCACTGTAGAACATTTATTAGCAGCCCTGGCAGGAATGGGTGTAGATAACGCCCGTATAGAAATTGACGGGCCGGAAGTCCCACTATTGGATGGTTCTGCAAGACTGTGGGCAGAAAGCATCGCCCAAGTAGGCTTAGTTTCCCAAACACTCGTTGATGGTGAATTACCCTTGGTAATTAAAGAGCCAATTTGGATAAATCATGGCGATACTTTTGTGGCTGCTATCCCTGCACCAGAAACTCGTTTTAGCTACGGGATTGACTTTGAATTATCTGCTATTGGTAATCAATGGCACAGTTGGTTAATGGCTGATAATTGCGAAAATGCCTCTGCTAGCTTTGTCACAGAAATTGCTCCCGCTCGTACCTTTGGTTTGCTGCATCAAATCGAACATCTACAGCGCTCTGGTTTAATCAAAGGTGGTAGCTTAGACAATGCCCTCATTTGCGGCCCTGATGGATGGATAAATCCGCCATTGAGATTTGCAAATGAGCCAGTACGTCATAAAATCTTGGATTTAGTAGGAGATTTAAGTTTACTGGGCAATTTCCCCAGTGCTCATTTCTTGGCGTACAAAGCCAGCCATAATTTACACATTCAACTGGCTCAGAAAATTTTAGAATTGAAATTTTAGATGCTGTCTAAAATCCCCAATTCTAGAGACTTTCCAGACCCACCTACGCAAATCCCAGCTTGAAAACTAACCACACAGCCAATGTCAATCCTCACCGAATCCAATGCACCTGCATCTACAGAAAATCCAACTATTGTGGAAGCTACAACCGCGCCTGTAGTCAAGACCACTTTCTCGGCTGAAGAAATTCAGAAATTGCTACCTCATCGTTATCCTTTTCTACTGGTAGATAAGATCATTGACTATGTGCCAGGAAAAAAAGCAGTAGGTGTCAAAAACGTCACTGTGAATGAACCCCAATTTCCCGGTCATTTCCCAGGACGCCCACTGATGCCAGGAGTACTGATTGTGGAAGCAATGGCACAGGTGGGTGGTATTGTTATGACACAATTACCAGAGTTGGAAGGCGGACTGTTTGTGTTTGCTGGTATCGATAAAGTCCGGTTTCGCCGCCAAGTAGTACCGGGTGATCAGCTAATTCTCACCGTGGAACTGATGTGGGTGAAACAACGTCGTTTCGGTAAGATGCAAGGTAAAGCTGAGGTCGATGGTCAGGTCGCTGCTGAAGGTGAACTGATGTTCTCGCTGATAAGTTAACTACTAATCTAATCTAAAAATATTATGCTTTTATGGTCTGCACAGCCGTGAAGTGCTTTTAGCTGAGTCCTGGCCAGGATAGCAGTAAAATAAACAAGCCATAACAGCATTTTATATTCTCTTAAGTTTCCTCGCCCTCTCTGCCGAGACACTACCTGTAGCTGGCTTGTCCAGAGAGGCACACACTGAATTTGCCTTGCCCCACACACACTTTCGGTTCCTTAACACACAGCACTCAAGTCAGTTCTGGAGATTCACCCTTGAAGACGCTTATTCATCCAACTGCTGTAGTCCATCCTAACTCGGAACTCCATCCTACAGTGCAAGTCGGTGCCTATGCTGTGATTGGAGAGCATGTCAAAGTCGGCCCTGAAACTATTATTGGCGCTCATGTGGTGCTACAAGGGCCGTGTGAGATTGGGGCGTGCAATCAGTTTTTTCCAGGTGCAGCTATCGGTATGGAACCCCAGGATCTCAAGTATGTGGGAGAGCCTAGCTGGGTCAAAATTGGTGACAATAACCAAATTCGAGAATACGTGACGATTAACCGTGCCACTGGTGCGGGAGAAGCTACGGTAATTGGCAATGGCAATCTATTGATGGCTTATGTCCATGTGGCTCATAATTGCATTATTGAAGACCATGTGATTATTCCCAATTCAGTAGCTTTAGCTGGTCATGTCCACATCGAATCACGCGCCAGGTTAGGCGGTGTTTTGGGTGTGCATCAATTTGTGCGTATTGGTAGACAGGCGATGGTGGGCGGAATGGCTCGCATTGACCGGGATGTGCCACCATACATGCTTGTAGAAGGTAATCCGGCGCGGGTACGGACTCTCAATCTTGTGGGACTGAAACGTTCCGGGATGAGTCCAGGTAACTTGCAAATTCTCAAAAAAGCTTTCCGGATTCTCTATCGTTCTAATTTATCGTTTACAGATGCTTTGGAACAGCTAGAAATGCTAGGAGATACGGAAGAACTGCAAAACCTGCGACGCTTCCTATTGCTTTCGCGGATGCCGGGTAGACGTGGTTTAATTCCAGGAAAGAGTAAACCAAGCGTCAGTGATGAATCTTAATGCGGTGTAGGGAATGGTGCATGGGGAAGTGTAGCAGGAGAGGGAAGTGTGGGAAGGGTGGGAGGTGTGGGAGGTGTGGGAGGTGTGGGAAGCTTAGGAAAACAGAGAAGATCACAAGCGTAAGCATAAATTCTTTAATTCTTTTTCTCCCCATCTCCCCATCTCCCCATCTCCCCACACTCCCCACACTCCCCACACCCCCCACCTCCCCCACCTCCCCACACTCCCCACACTCCCCACACTCCCCACACCCCCCATCTCCCCATCTCCCCACACCCCCCACACTCCCCGTTCCCCATTTCCTATTTCTAAATGCAGATATTTATCAGCACCGGTGAAGTTTCTGGCGATTTACAAGGCTCGCTGCTTATAGATGCACTGCAGCGTCAAGCCGCTGTCTCAGGCTGGGAACTGAAGATTACAGCCTTGGGCGGTCAAAAAATGGCAGCGGCGGGGGCAACTTTGGTGGGTGATACTACGGCTATTAGCTCAATGGGGCTGTTAGAGTCTATACCCTATATTTTACCCACAATTCAAGTGCAGCGGCGGGCGATCGCCTATTTGCAACAAAATCCCCCTGATTTGGTGATTTTAATTGATTACATGGGGCCAAATCTCGGCATCGGCACTTACTTGCAGGAGCATTTGCCACAGGTGCCTGTGGTCTATTACATTGCTCCCCAAGAGTGGGTGTGGTCACTCAGCCTGCGTAACACTGACCGGATTGTGAAATTCACAGACCATCTGTTAGCAATTTTTCCAGAGGAAGCCCGTTATTATCGCCAGCAAGGGGCGAAAGTTACCTGGGTTGGGCATCCCCTCGTTGACCGGATGCAGAACGCCCCCAGTCGCCACGCAGCCCGTGAACAATTGGGGATAGCACCAGAACAAATAGCGATCGCTCTTTTGCCTGCCTCCCGTCGCCAAGAATTAAAATATCTTTTACCAGTAATTTTGCAAGCTGCACAAAATATCCAGGCGAAGTTACCAGCGGTGCATTTTTGGATACCTCTGTCTCTAGAAGACTATAGGCGACCAATAACGGCAGCAATTGCGCGCTATGGTTTGCAGGCTACGATTGTCTCAGGTCAACAAAAGGAAATTTTTGCAGCGGCTGATTTTGCGATCACCAAATCTGGTACTGTTAACCTGGAGCTAGCGCTGTTAAATGTACCGCAAGTGGTTGTTTATCGCCTAAATCCAATTACGGCCTGGATTGGTCGCAAAATCCTCAAAGGTTCCATACCTTTTGCATCCCCTACTAATTTGATGGTGATGAAGCCGATTGTGCCAGAATTTTTACAAGAGCAAGCGACACCAGAGAATATTACTCAAGCAGCGATGGAGCTATTGCTAAATCCTGAACGCAGACAGCAAACTTTAGCAGATTATCAAGAAATGCGACAATGTTTGGGAGAATTGGGAGTGTGCGATCGCGCTGCTCAAGAAATCTTGCAAATGATGACTCACAAGCTTTAATAGCACTGTAGCGTTAAGCTAAATTCTGCTAGCACATCTTCTGCCCATAACCGCCGTCGTCGCCAGCGCCAACACTCATATCAGAGTCAATCAGTCAAAATCTCAATTGCAAATGAGGCTCGAAAAACAGCATTCCCACTCCAATAGTTTTGGTAAACGCCCAATCGCAGTTGACTTGTTCTCTGGCGCTGGCGGTATGAGTTTAGGCTTTGAACAAGCCGGTTTTGATGTGTTGGCTTCTGTGGAAATTGACCCCATTCATTGCGCTGTTCATGAGTTTAATTTTCCCTTTTGGTCGGTGCTGTGTAAAAGCGTGGTAGAGACGACTGGGACAGAAATTAGAAAGTTATCAGCAATTGGCGAGCAAGAAATTGATGTAGTGATTTGCGGTTCACCATGTCAAGGTTTTTCACTTATGGGAAAACGAATTTTAGATGACCCGCGTAACTCTTTAATTTTCCATTTTCATCGGTTGGTTGTGGAGTTACAACCCAAATATTTTGTGATGGAAAATGTTCGCGGTATCACCGTCGGTAAACATAAACAAATTCTGCAAACCTTGATTAGTGAATTTAAAAATAAAGGTTATCAAGTCCAAGAAAACTATCAAATTTTAAATGCTGCTCACTACGGTGTACCTCAAGCACGGGAAAGATTATTTTTGTTGGGTGCGAGAGCAGATTTAGAATTACCGACATATCCGCCACCAGTTACTCAACCAGCTAATCCTAAAAAATCTAAAATTAATAAATTATCTTCTTTGCCTAATAGTCCCACGGTATGGGATGCAATTGGAGATATCCCAGAAGTAGAAGAATATGCAGATTTAATTAAAAGAGATTGGGTAATTGCGGATTATGGTAAACCGAGTAATTATGCTTTATCATTACGTGGTATTTCTAAGTTAGAAAATGATTATTCTTACCAACGCAAATTTGATTCTCATCTGCTTTCTTCAAGCTTGAGAACTCAACATTCCAATGCGACTATTGAGCGGTTTGCAGCTACAGCTAAAGGCGAGAAGGAATCGATTAGCCGTTTTTATAAATTACATCCTGATGGTGTTTGCAATACTTTAAGAGCGGGTACAGATAAAAATAAAGGTTCTTTTACCTCGCCTCGACCAATTCATCCCTTCACACCGCGATGTATTACTGTTAGAGAAGCGGCGCGACTACATTCTTATCCAGATTGGTTTAGATTTCATGTAACTAAATGGCACGGATTTCGACAGGTGGGAAATTCTGTACCACCACTATTAGCAAAGGCTGTAGGTGCAGAGATTATTCGCTGTTTAAATGTGGTGGTTTCGCAGCCTAGTTATTGGCAAGAATTAGGTGAACAGAGGTGGCTACAGTTGCGGTTAGTACAGGCTACACAGCGTTATGAAGAGATAGGGGTTAGGGGTTAGGGAGAGACATTTTTATTGTTCCTTCTTTCGTCGAGCCAACAAAACTAGTACGCCACGGCGGAAATAAAGTACTTATTACAAATCTATCAAAAGTTTAATATACAAGTTTATGATTTTAGGCTTCAGACTTCAGACTTCATACTTTTTTTTCGTAGTTGAGCACTGAGGGGCGATCGCACTCTTGCGGCTATGAGCTAGTTCTTGTATTGTGTGTCTGATGCTCTGTTCATTAACAAAATACCGATTAGCTAGTGCTTGTGAGGATTTAGACGGCTATTTTACACTATACTGTGGCTAATTTTTAGCTGGCTGCTGTGGGCAAGATATTTACAATCTTTGGTCTGTCTGACGCACCATTTACATAGATTTATTTAAATTACCCCAATCACAGAATCTCACCACTAAAGTTATGGGAGCGTCAAAATTGAGCAAGCTAGAGTTTAATCCTTATGCCACCTTCTCACACACACACTCAGCAGCCTTGGACTGAAACTTACAGCGAAATCATTGATGTTCGTTCACCTCATGAGTTTGCCACAGATCACATTCCTGGTGCAATTAATTTACCAGTGCTAAATGATGCCGAACGCATTGAAGTAGGAACGATTTATAAACAAGTTTGTGCGTTTACTGCCCGTAAAATTGGTGCCGCTTTAGTATCAAAAAATATTTATCAGCATCTAAGTCAACATTTTGCGGCTAAAGACCCAGATTATCATCCTTTGGTGTATTGCTGGCGGGGTGGACAGCGTTCTGGGAGTATGGCGTTGGCGCTGGCGCAGATTGGTTGGCGAGTGACTGTATTACAAGGTGGTTATAAAATTTATCGGGCTTATGTTCGCCAGCAATTAGAACATTTACCTCAGCAATTTACTTATCGGTTGTTGTGCGGTTTCACTGGTAGTGGGAAAACGCATATTTTAGGGAAGATGCGTCAACGCGGCGCTCAAGTTTTAGATTTGGAATGTTTAGCGAATCATCGTGGTTCTTTGCTGGGTGAAGAATGGCGAGGTAAAGTGGCGCTGCAACCATCTCAAAAGTACTTTGAAACTCTACTATTAGAACAGTTACAAAAATTTAATCCTCATCAACCAGTGTGGGTAGAATCAGAAAGTCCCAAAATTGGGAAGGTTTTTTTGCCACCTGCTTTATGGGAACAAATGCAACTAGCTAACTGTGTGGAAGTGCAATTACCAATAACTGCTAGAGTTGAGTTTCTTTTACAAGAATATCCTCACCTTGTTGCTCATCCTGATATTTTGCAAAGAAAAATTGAAAAGTTGCAACCTCGATGTGGTTGGGAAAAATTCAGTCAGTGGTATCAATTAATTAATGCTGGTAAATGGGAATTATTTGTTAAGGATATTTTGCAGTCACATTATGATCTCACATACAAAAAATCGATTAAACGATATTTTCGCCAACCTGAGTTAGTGTTAGATATACCAGATTTATCTGATAACAGTATTGATGATTTGTTAGATGCTTTATTGCTAAATCGTGTGGCGGTCAAATGATTTTGAGATGAGGGGTTAGGGGTTAGATGTGTAATTTGTGTAATGGAGAAATGTTACAGCTAGCGTTTACATACGCGATGAAATGTGCAAAGTATATTTCCCTAGCCCCTAGCCCCTCACCCCCAACCCCTCGCCCCTGTATTCCACTAACGACGTAGCGTTTCTACCTTGGGAGATGATGGGAGGTTCACCCATTCAGGTGAAGTCATGTAGAAATGTTAAGGTTTAAAATGGACTAAAAATAAAGCAATTATTAAGTCAATTGTATTTCTACTGGAGATTTTCCTGAAGTTGGAGAAACTGTCAATTCCCCTACTCGTCCGTTAACTAACAACTACTTTAGTCAAGCCATTTTCACAGGCTGCTGTTATGACCACGTATTTAGAAATTCCCTTTATTGGCAAGAAAGTTAAGTATCCACTACGCTGGCTGATGGGGCTGATAGCAGTGGGAGCGGTAGTTGTGGGGACAGCAACTACTCGGAGTTTGGTGAATCAGGGAAAAAATTTGCAAGATATTAGCCAACTTACTGTCCCGGTGGCGACAAAAAATGTCACGCTGCGGATTACTGCCAGTGGTAAGGTTGTACCGGTGCAGAGTGTAAATATTAGTCCCAAGAATCCAGGGGTACTGGCGCAGTTGGATGTTGAGCAGGGCGATCGCGTACAGCAAGGACAAATTATTGCTAGGATGGACATCGGCGATATCCAAGCGCAAATATTGCAATACCGTGCCAATGTAGCCCAAGCAGAAGCTCAATTACAGGAGGCGCGAGCGGGGAGTCGTCCTCAAGAAATTTCTCAAGCCAAGGCGCGTGTAGCCCAAGCAGAAGCGCAACTACAACAGGCCCGTGCGGGTAATCGTGACCAGGAAATTGGACAAGCCCAAGCCCAGGTAAATTCAGCCAAAGCCCAGGTAAATCTCACCCAGGCGCGGGTAAACCGTTATCGTGAGTTGACGCAGCAAGGTGCGACTTCTCAAGACCAGTTGGAACAATATATCACTGAAGACCAAAGAGCCAAAGCTGGTTTAGCGGAAGCAGAAAAACGCTTGTCACTGTTGCAAAGTGGTAGTCGTAGTGAAGAAATTGACCAACGGGAAGCGGCGGTTACGGAAGCACGGGCGGCGTTAGTACTGTTACAAAATGGTACTCGCCCAGAGGAAATCGCTCGACGCCAAGCTGCAGTTAAATCAGCGCAAGCGCAGGTAAAAGCGGCGATGGTGCGGCTGGAAAATACAATTATTCGTGCTCCTTTTGCGGGAATTGTGACACAAAAATACGCCAATATCGGTGCGTTCGTCACTCCTACCACCTCAGCGTCAACCAGCGCGTCGGCGACTTCTAGTTCGATTGTGGCTGTGGCGCGTGGTTTAGAAGTTTTGGCGCAGGTTCCAGAAGCAGATATTGGCAGAATTAAGCAGGGACAACAGGTGGAAATTGTCGCCGATGCTTATCCTGATGAAGTTTTTCAGGGACGGGTGCGGTTAATTGCGCCGGAAGCTGTGGTGGAACAAGGTGTAACTTCTTTCCAGGTCAGGGTAGCTCTAGATACTGGTACTGATAAATTGCGTTCTGGTTTGAATGTCGATTTGACCTTTCTGGGCGATCGCCTGAACAATGCTTTGGTGTTACCAACTGTAGCTATTGTTACAGAAAATGGCAAGACTGGTGTGCTAATACCCGATGCTAATCAAAAGCCCCAATTCCGAGAAGTGACTGTAGGAGCGCAAATTCAAGACCAAACTCAGGTTTTGGGGGGAGTGAAAGCAGGCGATCGCGTATTCGTAGACTTACCCCAAGATTATAAAATCGAGAAGCAGAAGGCTAAACAAAATCAATGAACTTCCTAGAAAGCGTTAACATGGCGGGAAAAACTCTCCTCTCGAACAAGTTGCGGAGCGCCTTAACCATGCTAGGTATTGTAATTGGTAACGCCTCTGTGATCGCCATGATTGGTATCGGTGAAGGTGGGCAGAGGTACGTTGCTCAACAGTTAGAGTCTTTGGGGCCGAATATCCTGTTTGTGCTTCCAGGAAATCAGGAAACGCAACGCATATCTAGGGATGTTCCCAGAACACTGGTTTTAGAAGATGCACAAGCGATCGCTACTCAAGTACCCACAGTAGCAGAGGTGGCTGCAGAATTGAACAGTCGCCAAGTGGTAACTTACGGTAATAAAAATACCGATATCAACATCATTGGCACAACTCCCAGCTTTTTAATTGTGCGAGATTTTGAGGTAGACAAAGGCAGATTTTTTACAGATATAGATATGAAGCGCAGCAACCAAGTGGTGGTCTTGGGTGCAGATTTAAAAACACGCCTTTTTGGTAACAGTAATCCTGTCGGTCAGCAGTTGCGAATTAAAAACACCAGCTTTCAAGTAATTGGGGTATTAACTGGTAAAGGCTCAACTTTGGGGGTAAACTACGACGAAGCCGCATTGGTGCCCATTATGACCGCCGCTAACCGGATTGTGGGTCAAACTTCTCCCTACGGATTGGAGGTGAGTTATATTGTCGCTTCTGCTAAAAATGCCGAGAGTGTGGACGCAGCCCAGTTTCAAATTACCAATTTACTACGGCGACGGCACAAATTAACTGGTGAAGATGATTTCACGATCCGTTCTCAAAAAGACGCTTTGCAAACTGTTGGTCAAATTAGCAGTGCTTTAACTGTAATGTTAGCAGCGATCGCCGGTATTTCTCTGTTTGTCGGCGGCATCGGCATCATGAATATTATGCTGGTTTCGGTGACAGAACGCACTCAGGAAATTGGATTGCGGAAAGCGATCGGGGCGACAGAGCAAGACATTTTGCTACAGTTTATGATTGAGGCGGTGATTGTCTCTGCGGTTGGTGGTTTGCTGGGAACTACAGTTGGTGTCAGCGGGATTTTTTTAGTGGCTGCTGTCACCCCTCTGCAAGCAGGAATTTCCCCCGTGGCGATTACAATGGCGGTGGGAATTTCTGGAGGAATTGGCTTATTTTTTGGCGTAATTCCCGCGCGTCGTGCGGCGAAGCTTGACCCGATTGTGGCTTTGCGTAGTGCTTAGTTGCGAATTTTGTTGCAGAATAGACTGCCTTAAAAATAGCCCCTATCCGCTACTATGGGACATTGTGGAATTGGCACAAAGAGCGATCGCTCTTTGTGCCACTGCTGTGTTAGTTTGCAAATAATCTTGCACAAAAGCGCAACCATCAGCGAGTGCATTAAGTTTGAGAATTTGGGGTAAATTCCAGATATTGAGTGTGTTATCGTCACCTCCTGAAGCGAGGAAAGTCCCGTCGCGGCTGATAGCGATTTTACGAATAGCGGCGGTATGACCTCTGAGGGTAGTTATTTCTGTGCCATCTAATTTCCACAGTTTAATAGTTGCATCCACGCTACCAGAAGCAATTATTTGACTATCGGGACTAAACGCTACTCCCCAAACTGCGGCTGTGTGACCTTTGAATGTTTGCAATAACTTACCATCTACTGTCCACAACTTCACGGTATTGTCACCGCTCCCTGTAGCTACCATTTTCCCGTTAGGGCTAAAGACAACTTGCCAGATTTCTGCTTTATGTCCTTTGAGAATTTGGGATTTAGGGCTGTTGATGCGCCATATTTGAGCAATTTTCTCCACATTCGCAATAGCGATCGCTTGACCATCAGGACTCAAAGCCACGCCTGTGATATTACCGTGGGTATCTTTGTAACTAGCAACATCAGTCCCGTCTCGCCGCTTGATTTTTACTGTTTGGTTTTCTGCACCTGCTGAAGCAATAAAGCTGCCATCAGGAGAGAAACGCACTCCCTAAATAGAAGCACTATGTCCTCTGAGCGTCCTCAGTTCTGTGCCATCAATGTTCCACAGTTTCATAGTTTTGTCGAGACTAGCAGAAACAATAGTCTGACCATCGGGACTAAATGCTACTCCCCATTCAGAATTAAAAACGTGGCGATAAATGGGATTTTTAATTTTGAGATAGCCGTTGTGTCTCTCAATTAAGCCAGATAACAATAGTTCTTTTTGTTCTGGACTATCGTCAATCGCTACAGAATGTAACCTGCTATATATTGAGCTTAAAATGTAATATATTTAACTTAGTAAAAATATTGATTTTCATCTTCCAAATATGGATTTATTGATTATCTGTGCTGAAGTCACTCTTTTAATCTTAGTTTTCTTAGTAGTAAATTGGATTATCAACAAAGTCTTTAAGTTGATTTTAAAAAACTCTGCAATCAAAAACGAGGGTAGGGGTATCAAAACTCTGCGTCGGAATATCACAGGGATTTTGTTATTTATTTGTTTAGTATTGTGCATTGCGATTATCGGTGCTAATGGTTATTTAATTTATCGAGGTGAAAACCTTCAAAAATATACACTTTCTTTAATTAAAAGTATTCCATCGGGATTTTGGGTAACTTTAGGAATTGGTATTGCTCAAAGTATTGGTATTTTATTTTTAGCAGCGATTGTACTGAAATTTTTACGCTACTGGCTCAATGTAGCGAATATTCGCGCTAAGAATTTTGAACAAAATACCGCTGACGATCAAAGTATTGATGCTTTTTTTGCCAACCTGAATAACATCATTACTAGTGGCGTTTGGCTATGGGCTATTATTTGGTGTAGCAAGTTTCTCAAAGTGCCAGTAGTCATATTAGAGTATTTGTACGTCATATTGCGAATTTATCTGATTGTTGCCGTCGGTTTACTGATACCTAAAGCCATCACTGCTATTATTGATAGCTTGGATGCTCTCAGCCTCAGGTACTCTAGTCCTGACAACCTGCTGAGATTTTACGATCGCCTCCGACATCTCGTTCCCTTTTTGAAAAAATGTCTGGAGTTTGTGGTCTATATCTGCGTGGCGACATTAGTGATTCAGCAAGTCAAATTTATCGCCTACATTGCAGTGTATGGGCCGCGAGTTGTGCAGATAATCGGTATTATCTTCATCAGTCGTGTGTTGTTTGATATTTTTTGCTTATTGATTGAAGAGGTCTTATTTAAAGATGGAAATTTAGATGATATTCAGACAAGTAGACGGCTCACTCTGGTTCCTCTAGTTCAAAGTTTTTTACAATATTTAGTTTACTTTGGGGCTATCATCTCAGTTCTTTATACTCTCGATATCAATCCCGCTCCCATACTTGCTGGTGCAGGAATTTTGGGTATAGCTGTAGGTTTTGGAGCGCAAACTTTAGTTAATGATATAGTCTGCGGTTTTTTTATTTTGTTTGAAAACTATTACTTAGTCGGTGACTATATCCAAGCGGGGAAATCAGAAGATAAAGTTGTCGAAGGAACTGTAGAAGCAATTGAACTGCGAACGACTCGGATTAGACATCCCAATGGTCAATTACAGATTATTCGTAATGGTGATATTGGTTCCATTGCTAATTATTCTAAACAGTATATTTATGCAGTTGTAGAAGTTAGCGTTCCCTATGATTCCAACTTAGCTCATGTGTACAAGGTGATTGAGGAAGTAGGAGAACAGTTAAAAGCAGATTATCCCGATATCCTCGAAGCCACACTGGTGGATGGAGTAGAAAGCTTGGGAGAATCTAATTTATTGCTACGAACGTTGACGAAAGTCAAGTCAGGTAAGCATCTGCAAATACAGCGTATTCTGCGTAAGAGTTTTACAGATGCTTTAGGAGTAAAAGTTAGTGCTGAAAAATAGTTATCAATGAGGTTAGGAGCTAGGAACTAGGGGCGCTTAGGATAGCTAGGATATACCTCAGTAACTAGGAATTGCTTTAATTAAAACTGTTAATGCTTCAATTCTAGAAAAGCTTGTCGCTTGGCGTGGATATTTTTCATGTGCTTTTTCACTGTGTTAATTGAGATGTAGAGTTGATCGGCTATATCCTTACGACTACAATTAACTCGATGAAGACACCAAATTTCTGCTTCTCTGGGTGTTAATTCATATTTTTGAATTTCGGCGATCGCTGTATTTTTCATTGACTCATAGCGGTTTTCAATTGTTATTAAAAAATAAGGTATGGAAAATTCTTCTAGTTTTACCAATCTGGCTCGGACTCGAAATATTGTTGACTGGTTTAAGACAATTTCATCTGAGATCATGCTCAGGTGTTCAGATGGCGAATTTTGATTATCAGTTAATGCTTGACAAAGCTCCCAAATAATTGTTGGTACTAAGCTTGCTTGATTTTCTTGGTTTAACTGGGCACAAATTAAACGAGCAGACGCATTAGCATGAATTAATTTACCTTCATCGTTGACAATTAATATACCATCCTCTAAAGATTCGATTACAGCTTGCAAAAACGCAGTTTGTGGTGATTTTTGGCAATCAAAGGTATCTAATTTGTTGGTTTTATTTACTGCTTTTGTCGATGTCTTAGTCAGGGTCATCATATAAGCTTAAATCTGCAAAAGATTAGTTATTCATTAATAGGTGCAGTTAACTATAAATATGCACTCTATCTACAAAACAATTTATCCATGCAGATACAGGTAGATGCTCTATATCTGTGTGGATAACACAATTTATATACATTGGAAGAAATCTTGATTTCGGATCGAAATCACAGCACCAATTTAGTTACTCGCCAGAAATTTTCACAGGGAACAGTTCCCTATTCCCTTCTTCGATCAATTTTTTCCAGCAAGACTCGCAACTACTGTAGTTAATTCCGCCGGCTCAATCGGTTTAGGTAAGTGCAGCTGATAACCTTCTTGTATGGCACGCATTCGGTCTTCGACTCTAGCGTACACTGTGAGGGCTGCTGCGGGAATTTTCCCGCCGCGCTCTGGTGGTTGCTCTCGCACTTTCCGGATGAAAGAGTCGCCATCTGCAGACGGTATACCTAGGTCACTGACTAAAACATCTGGCTTCCAATCTACAATGAGCTGCAGTGCTTCTGAGACTGAATCTACAGTGATCACTTCAGCTTGGCACTGTTGCAGTACGGTGGCGATAAATTCTCGGCTATCGGCTTCGTCATCGACAACTAGCACCCGTACGCCCAAAAGCAGGGGACATGCGGCTAAAGAACCAGCACTTTCTGCGTCTGTACTGTCTTCTAAACCAGGGCTGTGATTGAGTGACAATAGCGGTAATAGCACTGTAAAAATAGCTCCTTGTTGCTCACCTTGACTATCTACCTGCACAGTACCGCCATGCAATTCTACTAGGTGTTGGACGATCGCTAAACCTAATCCTAGCCCGCCGTGTGGTCTGGTGCTGGAACTATCTGCTTGGCGGAAGCGATCAAATACGTAGGGAAGAAATTCGGCGCTGATACCAATACCTGTATCTAATACTTGAATCTGAGCATAATCAGTGGCACTATCTTTGAGTATTTGCTCTTTGGCACTGATTTTTGCTAGCTTAATTTCTACTCCACCGCCTCTGGGTGTAAATTTGATGGCGTTAGATAGAAGATTCCAGATGATTTGTTGCAAACGTTCTGGATCACCGGCGACTAAAAATTTAGACTTGAGATCTGGGGTATCACTCAGGGCGCTATACTTGGGGAATCCGGAAAGTCGATAAATTTTCGATTTCAAGACGATGGATTCAGGACGCTCGCTATTGGCTACCTGCGGTTCCCACCAAGGAATTAGGGAAAATGTCAAATCGATTTCTTTGGCTTGAGCGGCGACGCTGAGAGTCTCTAATACTGACTCAATCATTGGCATTAAGTCGCAAGTCCGCACATTTAGACGCAATTGGCCTTTGATCATGCGGGTAATGTCGAGCAAGTCTTCTACTAGCTGGGTTTGGTTTCTGGCGTTGCGCTCGATTGTTTCTAGACCTTTGGTTGTTTGCACTTCGCTGAGATTGCGCGACCGCAATAATTGCGCCCAGCCGAGAATAGCATTGAGGGGCGATCGCAATTCATGAGATAATATTGCTAAGAATTCGTCTTTCATGCGGTTTGCTTGCCGCAGTTGTTCAGTTTGCTGCTGCAACGAAGCAATCAAACTGGCGCGTTCTATAGCGATCGCAATTTGATCACAAACAGCTTGCATCATCCCTCTTTGATTCTCAGTGAAGCGCCTCCGCGTCCGCGAGCCAAAGGAAAGAGTACCTAAAAGTTTTCCCTGAGCAATTAACGGATACGCACAATAAGCCGTCATTCCCAAGGTGCGAATTAATTCTGTTTTCTGGTCTGTTGATTGTTGCACATTCTCAACAGCAATAGCTCGCCGTTCTTGGGCGACAGTCCCAGAAATTGATTGTCCAAAAACAATCCATTCTATATCTGCAGCTTGCTGTTGGGAAATACCCATGAAAGACGCTAGGTGCATTAATTGAGAATTTTCCTCAACCAAATAGTTAAAGTAAACATCTAACTCAATTTGTTGCGAAAGTTTACGAAACAAGCTGTCAATCAACGCCAATGGATGCTGGCTAGAAAGTAATTCACTAGCGGTATCAAATAACAGTTGCAATCTTTTGTAACCCAGTGACAGCGCTTTTTCTGCTTGCTTGAGGTTACTAATATCTTGGAACACCATGATACAAGTAGCCGGATGACCGTGCATCGCTGGGAGGGTATCAGCGAAGATCAATAGTGAACGCACAGCGCCGCTTGTATGCCAATCTACTTCTAATCCATCCAATCTTTCTCCATTCGCAACCCGCACTCCTGGTATTTGGTCATTGGGAATGCGATCGCCTGCTGCATTGCTGTAATAATAAAATTTATGATACTCTGCGGCGGGAATATTTCTAGGAAATTCACCCCCAGCTAACTCATCAGCTGCTCGATTAGCAAAAGTTACCTTCGCTGTCATCGGTTCGATAAACAGCAGCGGTCTGGGCATAAGATTAAGAACATCTTCCAGCCATTTTTGCTGATTGCGTAATACTGCTTCTGCTTGTTTACGTTCTGTGATGTCTACAAATGCACCGATGCAGCCTCTGGTTTTACCTTCTTCATCAAACAAGGGGGCAACGTATTCTGCTAGGTTGACAATATTACCATTTTCATGGATTATGTCTACCTCAAAATCCAAAATTTCCACGCCGTTAGCCACAGAATACTGCATAGGCAATTCCTCGGCTAGCAGTTCTCTGCCTTCGCGGTAAACTTTGAATGAAGGTCTTTCGTCGATGGGAGCACTCAGTGAGGCGTTGAGATGGTGAGCGATGCCCAACTGTTTAGCAAAAGCTGGGTTAACTTTGATATTTTGGCATTGGCTGTCTTCGGCAATACCGATACCGATAGGGATGACTTCTAGTAAAGTTTGTAACTCAGCGACACGCCGCTGTAAATCTTTATTAAGTTGGACAATTTGCTCTCTAGCTTGCTGGCGTTCGCTTAAATCTAAAACTAAAGTCACTGTTTCTTGTTGTTTTTCCCCCAGCAGCACATACCCTACCAACACTGAGACACGACTACCATCTCGGCGAATGTATTCTTTTTCATATGGTAGACATGCACCCTGAGCATTTTCCTTAGCTTCGGCGACTCTTTGCCAATCTAGCTCGAATTGTTCTGGTGGCGTCAGTTTTTGCCAAGAAATTGCACCTGCAGCTAAATCTGCTTGGGTGTAACCAATAATATGCAAAAATGCATCATTTGCTTGCTGGAGAGTGCCATCAGCGTTACCGAAGGCAATGCCGACGATGTTAGCATCAACAAAACTCCGCAATTTGGCTTCATTAACTCTGAGTACACCTTGAATGCGATCGCGTTGACGACTGAGGCGCTCCACAACAGTAGCACTGCGTAATACCAAAATCACAAAAATGACGATCAAGATGATCGCAAATAGGGATATGGCAAAAGCTGCGTCATATTTTTTCGCCTGTTGCCCTTGGACTATTAACCAGCCTACTAAAAAAGGGACAGCGATCGCTGCTAACAAAAATCTCCGTGCAAACAAGCCCCCATAGCTATCACTCAACAATACCCGCATTAACCCCTGGTGGGGATAAACCCACAGCATACCAACGCACAGCACCAGGAAAATCAATATTGTCGGTAAAGCCATTGATGTGGAATATGGTAGCAATTCATACACAAATTCCACTTTGTAAGTATGAGCAATCAAAGCTTGAAAAGCGATCGCTGCCGCTACTAAAGTGATAATTTGGGCATACCAATAGTGACGACGGCTTTGTTTTCTCCCCAATAATTCCAAAGCCACACTGATAAATAGAAAACTTAGTGCTGTGTTCAACCCCATACGCCCAGGATATAACCCCATAGTTTCCGGCGACGAGTCACGAAACACTAGCTCATCAATCCCCAGATTCCAGTTAAAGAAATATTCACTGAGTGTGAGCAACCCTATAATGAACACTAATAATGCACACACCCGCGCCAGCCGCAGATAGAGGCGGTGATGACGGCGCAAATCACTCTTTTTTTTTCTACCTGCTTGATTTTCCTCCACAGCAAACCTTTGACTCTCACCCTTTTGTAACAGCCATAAGCATATACCAGACAAGACAAAACACAATGCTGAATTCACCTTCATTGTTGCTGTGCCGGTATAGAAGGCTCTCTTGAGCAGTTCCACTCCCCATAACCAGCCCAACAGTACCGAGCCGCCTCCGACAATGACCAAGAGACTGGCAATTGTTACTACTAGTGAATTTACGGGGATTTTATGTATATCTTGCAGCCGCAAGCGGTTGACTTTTAACATTGAGGTTACCGTAACCGCATCTCTATTAGCGTAGTAATTTCTAATGTCGATTACAAGTTAAATCATATATGGCTAGCATTTTATGCTGTAGATATTTTTATTTTTATTACATCTATCTATATGCAGATTTTTTATTCCCCACAGTCATAACCTGGGGAATAATTTTTGATGAAGGCAATAGGGAACAAGAAATCGAGGAACTACTGGTCTGTCCCATTAATTTTGCGGGGTGGATTAGTTCGTAGTCAGCACTTTAGTGCTTAAGCTTCAAGGACTTAAGTCTTGACTACGAAGCCTTCACAACTTATGCGACAGACCACCAGGAACTAGCAACCCTCATCGCTAGCCCCTAGCCCCTCACCTCTATTCCCTTAACAAGCAGGTTGAAATTCACCGAGCATTTTCACTTCGGGTTCTAACCAAACTGACCAACGGTCTTGTACTTGGTGTTGGATGTGATTTATTAGACAAAAAATATCGCTGGCTTTGGCTCCACCACGGTTGACAATAAAGTTGGCGTGGAGTTGCGCTACTTGCGCTCCACCAATTTGAAAGCCTTTAAGTCCTGTGTGCTCGATTAACCAGCCTGCAGATTGCGGTTTGGGATTGCGAAACACACTACCACAACTAGGGAAGTTGTATGGTTGGGTACTCAGTCGGTGCTGTTTGTGTTGTTTGGTTATTGCCAAAACCTGTGCTGGATCAGCACCTGGTTGGAGTTGTAAGGTGGCTTGGGTCACAATCCGCTGACCGTGTTTCTCTGGGCTGGTACCGTCCTTGAAGTAGGAGGAATGACCGCCTTGTAATAATGAAGTACGGTAACTGTAACCTAGCTCTGCAGCCGTCAGAGTTTGTTGTGTGCCGTCAGGTAGAAGTACTTGAACACTAACTAACATGTCTGCGATACAACTGTTGTGCGCTCCTGCATTCATGACGACTGCACCGCCAACTGTACCAGGGATACCCACAGCCCATTCCAAGCCTTGCCATCCCAAATCAGCTGCATCCCATGCCAAGCTGGGGATTGATTCTCCGGCCGAGACGGTTAATTGACCTGTATGGGGGTCAAAGTGGCTGTAACGGAGATGACGCGTGGCTATGACTAGTCCTGGTAAACCGCGATCGCTAACTAATAAGTTAGAACCAGCACCTAAAATTGTCACAGGCAGGTTATGTTCTTTTGCATACTTAATACCTGCTTGTAGTGCTTCTATGTTCCGGGGGGCAATGTACCATTCAGCTGCACCACCGACTCTATAGGAGGTAAACGCTGACAAGGACGCTTGGGACTTAATCACACAATCAGTACCGGGCAAATACATAACTTTACCCTGAACAGAATTAGCGGCTTTCTGTTTCTCTGTAGTCAAAGTAGAAACTGTGCAAACGTTGCCAGTCACCTGGGTGGTTATCATTTTTTAGGTCAAATTGGTAAAATTTTTTACATCTATTTTCCGCAATGCAGCGGGAATGCCTGAGTCTTTTTATCAAATTTTTACAAGTTGGACACTCAAATCGGCGCCCAGCTAGTAACCCTAGTTAAGATGTGGCTGTTGCCGGTTCATGGAGGGTGGTGATAAGTTCGGGAATTGCCTGATTTAAATTACCTGCACCCAAAAACAGCGCCAGATCCCCAGAACTAAGAGTTGGCAGCAAAAACTCGCATACAGACTGTATGGTTGGTTGGTAGACTACATTTGGGTGCTGTTTGGCTACAGCCTCTGCCAACAGTTCACCGCTGATTTTTCCTAGATTAGGTTCTCCAGCGCTGTAAATATCAGTTAACACCACCAAATCCGCATGGCTAAAGGATTCGGCAAATTCTGCTAAAAATGTCAGTGTGCGACTGTAGCGGTGGGGTTGGAAAATTGCCACGACTCTTTGTCCTGGTCTGGCTTGGAGGCGGGCTGCAGCCAGAGTAACACGAATTTCACTGGGGTGATGAGCATAGTCATCGATGAAGGTGATCCCTCTGGCCTCTCCCCGTAACTCAAAGCGGCGTCTCGCTCCACCAAAGTTAGCGATACCTTCGGCTATTTGTCCAAATTCTAAACCCAATACTCGACCAACTGCCACTGCCGCTAGGGCATTGCTGAGGTTGTGTCGCCCCAGTAGCCGTAAATTCAACACGCCTAAAACTTTATTTTTCTCCCAAACTAAAGCAGTGGTGCCGTCAGCCCGATAGTCGATGCTGGTGACGGTGTAGTCGGCGTTGGTTTCTGGGTTGAGGCTGTAGCTGATTGTTGGTTGTAGGCGATCGCGCACTGTTGCACAATCAATGCTACCGATTAAAGTTTTGCAGCCTTTGGCAAACTCTTGGAAGATTTCTACCACTTCCTCCAAAGTGTCGTAGTGATCTGGATGATCCAGCTCGATGTTGGTGATAATACCGATTTCTGGAGAATGTTTCACCAACGAACCATCTGATTCATCTGCTTCTGCTACTAAATACCGACTTGCTCCTAATCGGGCGTTTCCTTCCCAAGCATCGACTTCCCCACCGACAATAATTGTGGGATCTAATCCCGCTTCTAGCAACATATAGCCAATCATACTACTTGTTGTAGTCTTGCCGTGGGTTCCTGCGACTGCAACACTGTGGTAATCAGCTATCAAAGCTGCTAGTACATCCGAGCGATGTAAAATTGGGCAACCCAATTCTAGGGCAGCTTTATATTCTAAATTGTTCGTGTTAATTGCTGTTGAACAAATTACTTGTGGCAAGCTTGACTTGACAACGTGCGGTATTTCTTTTTGTGAATTTAATTCTACTTCCGTTGCTAGCTGAGGACGAAAAAATTCAAGATTACTTGCCTCTTGTCTACTAAAAATATGAGTGCCGATAGATGCCAATTTCCGGGTAATGTGGCTCGGACGAAGGTCTGAACCTGACACTGGTAATTGACGCTTTGCCAGTACATAAGCCAGCGCTGACATCCCTATCCCACCGATCCCAATGAAATGAAACGGTTTGCCGCTAAAATCTACAGAATTACTCATTGATTCCTCCTCTTACACCACACCACACCATCATCACAAATAACACGCGTATCATAACAGGAATTTGTTTTCCACCGTAAGTGTTCCTGTATCATTCCCTATATTTGATGTTTTTTTGATTTTTCTCCGGTTGTTTTGTTTATTTCAGAATTATTTTACCTTTGTTGGAGGTTTTTGCTATTTCTCAACTGTATCTCATGATTATTCTGATGAGTTTTGCCCCGTCGGGAAATAAATTCTTGTAATGCCAAATACATATTTAGAAATTCGTTACCAGAATTGGCTAAAAGCATAGATTGATCATGAAACTACTTTTAAATTACATCAAAAGATGAGAACAGAATTGACTACAATAGTACATTAGATAACAAAACTATTTTGCAATTGAATATCAATCCAATCTAACTGGATGCATCGAATAGCAATTTTTGGTGGCACATTCGATCCGATTCATTGGGGACACCTGCTCTTAGCCGAAACAGCTTTACATCAAGTAGCCCTAGATCGGGTAATTTGGCTGCCATCCCTTAATCCTCCACATAAACAGCCGGTGCACTTTCAGCATCGGATAGAAATGCTACAGCGCGCTACAGCAGATCATCCCGCGTTTAGTGTCTCACTAATTGAGTTAAATCGCTCTGGAAAATCTTATGCGATTAATAGCCTAATTGACTTATCTGCTGTTTACCCAAATACTCACTGGTATTGGATTGTCGGCTTGGATGCCTTCCAAACCTTACCCCGGTGGTACCGTGGACACGAAATAGCACAAATGTGTGATTGGTTAATTGCACCCAGACAATTAGGTGGTGAGACTATAGCTCAAAGTGAGTCAATCTGCAAGCAAGTGGAGCAACATCTAGAAAATCAGTCCTCCACCGTTCGCTGGCAATCCTTGAATATACCCTTAGTAGGCGTTTCGTCAAGTTTAGTTCGCCAATTTGTATGCGTGGGCCGCTCTATCCGCTATTTAGTGCCAGAATCCGTCAGGTCTTACATCAGCGATCACCACCTGTACACAAATGAATCTGAATAAATTATGTTTTTTTTTCTGGATTCAGCACTTTAAGGTTATGAATGCCCCCTCCCTTTGCGATATGATTGGGTTCAAGATATCAACTTATAGGCATAAATACAGAGGGCAAGACGCTGTGATTAGAGTTGCAATCAACGGTTTCGGGCGCATCGGGCGTAACTTTGCACGTTGCTGGCTGGGTAGAGAAAACAGCAATATCGACCTTGTTGCTGTCAATGACACATCAGACCCTAGAACCAATGCTCACTTGTTGAAGTACGATTCGATGTTAGGGAAGTTAACAAAGGCTGACATTTCAGCGGATGATAATTCCATCACTGTTAACGGTAAAACCATTAAATGTGTATCTGATCGCAATCCGGAAAACTTGCCCTGGAAAGACTGGGAAATAGACCTAATTATTGAAGCAACAGGTGTTTTCACTAGCAAAGAAGGGGCACTTAAGCATGTAAATGCTGGTGCGAAAAAGGTGCTGATTACTGCTCCTGGTAAAAATGAGGACGGTACTTTTGTAGTCGGTGTAAATCATCAAGATTACGACCACAATGTACACCACATCATCAGTAACGCTAGTTGTACGACTAACTGCTTGGCTCCGATTGCTAAGGTGTTGAACGATAAGTTTGGCATCATTAAAGGCACCATGACCACTACCCACAGTTACACTGGCGACCAGCGTTTGCTAGACGCTTCTCACCGGGATTTGCGCCGGGCCAGAGCAGCAGCCATCAACATCGTACCTACTTCCACTGGTGCAGCGAAAGCTGTAGCATTGGTAATCCCAGACCTGAAAGGCAAGCTCAATGGCGTCGCCCTACGGGTACCTACTCCGAACGTATCAATGGTAGATTTCGTAGTTCAGGTTGAAAAGCGTACTATTACGGAAGAAGTCAACCAAGCTCTTAAAGATGCGTCTGAAGGGCCTCTCAAAGGAATTTTGGATTACAGCGAACTACAATTAGTGTCATCCGATTATCAAGGAACTGACGCTTCTTCCATTGTTGACGCCAGCTTGACTTTGGTGATGGGTAATGACCTAGTAAAAGTCATGGCTTGGTATGACAACGAGTGGGGCTACAGCCAGCGAGTTTTGGATTTAGCGGAACTCGTCGCTGAAAAATGGCAATAAGTTTTGTTGTCATTAGTTTCATACAATTAACAAATGACAAATAACTAATCACCAAAATGTTGAAATCCCTGATTAAGAGTCATAACTCGGTCAGGGATTTTTTGGTTTTGATCGTGCAATACTACTGTGGTTCCTGCGGTAATTGTACCGACGATCGCTGCTTTGTCTCCCAGTTGTTTCACTAGGTCAGAAGCTGGCGCTGTTGGTAAGCAGAGTATTAATTCAAAGTCTTCGCCACCGTATAAACCGTAGTCTAGTGCTTGTGCTGGTGTCAGCCAATGTTCAAAAGCTGCTGGTAAGGGAATTTGCTGATATTCAAGAATCGCTCCCACACCGCTGGCGCGACAGATTTGCACAACAGCATCTGCTAAACCATCGCTGCTGTCCATCCCTGCAATGGGAAGGTGGGAAGATGGGGAGGAGGAATCGAAGATTTGCCAAAGAAAGGGTAAGACATCTAAACGTGGCTGGGGACGCTGGTGTGCAGTGATTAAAGCCTGCTTGTCGGCTTGTTTGAGGTTTTGTCCTATTTCTGGGTGTAAGAGCAGTTGTAAGCCCGCTCTTGAGGCTCCATGAATACCTGTCACCACGATCGCATCTCCTACTTTGGCAGCAGAACGGCGGATAATTTGATGGGGCGCAACTTCACCAAAGGCGGTGATGGCTATAGTGATTACGGGCGATCGCACAATATCACCGCCCACAATTGGGGTATTGTATTTTTGTAAGCATTCTGTCATCCCTTCATAAAGGCGCTCAACCCAACTGACGCTGACTTCACCCGGAATTCCTAGCCCGACTGTGATTCCCAGCGGGGAAGCACCCATAGCCGCCAAATCTGACAAATTAGCCGCCGCAGCCCGCCATCCAGCGTCTTCTGGCGAGGTAGTAATATCACTGAAATGCACTTCATTAACTAGTACATCGGTTGTGACTACCAGTGATTTTCCTGGTGTGGTTAACAAAACGGCTGCGTCGTCGCCGATAATTTCTGGAGGACAGAAGCGGTGTAATTTCGCTAGAAGTCCTTGTTCGCCGATGTCTTTTATTTGGTCATTTGTCATAGCAGGGAACAGGGAGCGGGGATGAGGGGTTAGGGATGAGGGGTTAGGGGTTAGGGTCGAAAGTCGCTTGGTGTGTGGGTTTTATCTAAGTATTAATGACTCAGCACGAACTGAGGTTAGGATAAAAATATTGTTTAGGGGTTAGTTGAGATGGTAACAACACCAGCAGTAACTAGCATCACTTTTGAGGAGTATCTAACCTATGATGATGGTACAGGTTTTAATTATGAATTGGTGGATGGCAGGTTAGAGCTAATGAATCCACCAACAATTGAACATTTTTTGATTACTAAATTACTTGAGCAATTGTTAGATACAGAAATTCAGCGCTGTAGTCTTCCTTGGTTGTGTTTGCGAGAAGCTGGAGTCAGGACGGGGAGAAATAAATCTCGGTTAACTGACTTGTGTGTGGTGACGTTGGCGCAGGCTAGAGAATTAAAGAATGTGTCAGCGGTATTTCAGTCGCCGCCGTTATTAGTTATTGAGGTGGTTAGTCCAGAGTCGGTGAAAAGAGATTATCGCTATAAGCGTTCTGAATATGCGGCGCTGGAGATTCCTGAGTATTGGATTGTAGACCCACTGGTTAATAAAATTTCGGTGTTATTGCTAGAAGAAGGATTATACGAAGAAACTGTTTTTAGTGACAATCAAAAAGTTGAATCACGAGTTTTTTCAGAATTAGTAATTACTGTTGATCAAGTATTGAATGCAAGTAATATTTAAAGTATGAAGGATGAAGTATAAAGTATAAAGTATGAAACTGGGAACTTTGAGTTTAGAGCAAGAAATTTCTCTCTTCTCTCTTTAAACTCCACTTTTTATCCTTCAACCTTCATTCTTCATACTTAAGCTTTCAGCCTTCATACTTCAGCCTTCATCCTTATGTCATGCTGCTTGCGGCTCAACTAAATTTTCGATTCCTTGAATGACGGTTGCGGATTCTATTTTGTCACCCGCTTTGAGTTTATCTAAAATTTCTTGTCCTTCTGTGAGATAACCAAAAACAGAGTAGCGGCCATCTAAGAGATTGCGACCGGCTGGGGTGAGTTCTGGTTCAAATAGAAAGAAGAAAAATTGTGAAGAACCGCCATTAACTTCATTTTCAGGGCGCGCCATGACTACTGCACCAAAGGACGAGAAGGGCAGAACTGGCATGTCAATATAACGGCCTGCGTCTTCGAGTGTAATACCATAGGTGGGTTTTTTGTCGCCTTCCACTAAAACTTCTAGGGGAATGGCGCGGTATTTGCCAGTGTCAGGGTCAACGAAACCCACTTCTTTTCCTGGGGGATCTCCAGTTTGCAGAAAGTAAGATTCTTCAGAACGGGTGAATTCTAAACCGTTATAAAAACCACGTTGCACCAAATCAACAAAGTTACCAGCAGTTACAGGAGCGCTGTAACCGTCTACGACAACTGTCAGGTCGCCTTTGTTGGTTTTGATTGCCACTGTGGCACGACCTTTCAACTGGGGTAGATTACTATATTCTGCAGGCACTTCAAAGGGAAATTCTTTGACCATTGCCTGTTCTAGTAGAGTGACGATATCTAGTAACCTGGTTCTTTCTTCCCTAATTTTTTCCTTATCTTTGGCTTTCGCCAATTCTTGCATGGCATTGACGCCAGCTTTTAACTCAGCAATCCAAGCTTCGGCTTGGGGTTGGCGTTCTTTGAGAACACTTGCTAGGATTTGGGAGGGTTTATCTAGAACTCTGGAGGCATTGCTGAGGTCTCTGGAGATAGCACCCCATCGCCGATTTGCCCGCAGTTGGTTAGAGATATCTTCTAAACTGGCTTGGATTTTGCGAACAGGTTGATTGTTAATTGGCAGTGCATACCGCAACAGTGCTCTACCATCAGTAATTGCATTCCCAGAAGGCAGGGCGGCGCTACTCGCAGGAGTCCACCCGGCTGTACTTATGCCTAAAAATATTGTGATCAGCAGTATTGCCTTGAGGCTGTTTTTCAGCCAGGAGTTTAACAGGTTATACATGGGATGGCTCAAATGCAGCATCAAATTGTTGACTGGACGTAGCCCAAGGATAATCTTCTCACAGTAGCAGTACTGAATGAAGGCTGAAAGAGCAAGGATCAAGCATGAAAAATTTCGATTTCATACTTCATACTTCATACTTCACACTTCAAATGACCAATGACTCCTGTGGGAAGGTACAATAAATGCCGATTGTCTTCCAAAAATTGCAAGTTTCATGATATCTAGTAACGACTTTCGACCCGGTGTTTCAATTGTTTTAGATGGTTCCGTATGGCGCGTGGTAGATTTCCTCCATGTGAAGCCAGGTAAGGGTTCTGCTTTTGTGCGGACAACACTCAAAAATGTGCAAACAGGAAAGCAGCTGGAAAAAACTTTCCGGGCTGGGGAAAGTGTGCCGCAAGCGAATATAGAAAAAATCACGATGCAGCATACCTATAAAGAGAGCGATGAGTTTGTCTTTATGGATATGGAAACTTATGAAGAGAGTAGATTGAGCGCAACGCAAATTGGCGATCGCGTAAAATACCTCAAAGAAGGTATGGAAGCTGAGGTGATCCGTTGGGATGACCAGGTGCTGGGTGTGGAATTACCTAAGTCTGTGGTTCTGGAAGTTGTACAAACAGATCCAGGTGTCAAAGGTGATACGGCTACTGGTGGCTCAAAACCGGCAACTCTGGAAACTGGGGCTGTGGTCAACGTACCTTTGTTTATCTCTCAAGGCGAACGCATCCGCATTGATACTACGGAAGATAAGTATATCGGCAGGGAATAGTTTTTATCTTCTTTTAAGATGCCAATATCGATTTCAATCCCTTTTCAGGGATTAAATCCCTGCCACACTGATAAATTCTTGTTTATGGACTGGTTGAGGTAATAATAACTGTGTCATTGGACTTTAATGAAATCCGCCAGCTGCTAGCAACAATCGCCCAAACTGATATTGCTGAAGTAACTCTCAAAAGCGAAGATTTTGAACTCACAGTACGTAAGGCTGTGAGTTTCAGCAATCATCTGGTGTCGGCTGGTCAAGGGGCGTTAGGTGGTGTGGTGGCTTCGGGATTGACTTCGGTTTCACCTATGGGAACCCAGGCAGGTTTGACTCCGGTAACGGAAATAGGGACTCGCGTTGCTGATAATTCTGGTTCTGGTGCGCCATTATCGGCGAATAGTCCCTCGACGATTGACCAAAGGTTGGTGGAAGTACCTTCGCCAATGGTGGGGACATTTTATCGCGCTCCCGCACCGGGAGAGGCTCCGTTTGTGGAGGTGGGCGATAGAGTCCGCAAGGGTCAAACGGTGTGTATTATCGAAGCGATGAAGCTGATGAATGAAATTGAGGCTGATGTTTCCGGACAGGTGATGGAGATTTTGCTCCAAAATGGTGAACCTGTGGAATATAATCAGCCTTTGATGCGAATTAACCCTGATTAAGTATTAATCTATATATGACGTGAGTCATTTTTAATATTGTCAGTTCTTGCGGGTTAATCCTGATGAAACAAACGTTGCCTGTACCACCAGAAGTAGTGCAACAAGTAGCTGAATACTTCAGCCTGTTAAGTGAACCGATGCGTCTGCGGCTCTTACACTTATTGCGGGATGAGGAAAAGTGCGTACAGGAGTTGGTAGAGGCAACACAGACTTCGCAAGCTAATGTGTCAAAACACTTGAAGGTGATGTGGCAAGCTGGTATCCTGAGCCGCCGCAGTGAAGGCACTTGCGCTTATTACCGGGTGGAAGATGAGATGATTTTTGATTTGTGTAATCGGGTTTGCGATCGCCTGGCTACTAGGTTAGAGCAGCAAGCCCGTCATTTTCGTGTGTTAAATAGTAAAATTTAGCTCATCGAAGAAGGGAACGGGGAACAGGGAATAGGGAATAGGGAATAGGGTTTAGAGAATAGGGAACAATAAAAATATTTCTTCCCTAACCCCTAGTCCCTAGCCACTTGTTTTTCAGGCAGGTCTAATAACTAAAGTGGATAATTTTTCTTAAAGCTATTGCGGGTTAGGGGTTGTTCTAATTCCACGCCTTCACCACCTAAAACTGTTAGCGGTTTGCCGTCTACATCAATGTATACTTTGGCATCAGGATTTAAAGTTGTGGCGGTGTAAACAACTTGACCGACGCGCCCCATCATGGAGCTGCTACCGCCGCCATTGGTAAAATCTTCAGATAAATTCACGCGGACTTGATCGTTTTCGGCTTTTAATCCTAGTAGTTTAGTTCCTTTGGGGATTGTGGTGGAATCTGTGCCTTCTGTGGGCCCGGCTAATAAACTTTGAAATGCGGTTTCTAAAACTTGATTGGGCTGTGAAGCGGCGACTTTCACAGGTTGAGGAACTAAATTAAAGCTTTTTTCTGTGGGTTTTAACCAATAAATGTTGGCTGTTTTTTCGTTACCTTGTAGGGCTGTGGAGTTGTTTCCTGGTTGCTTGACGGTATTTGCAGGGTTTGATTGTACTGGAGAATTGTTGGATTGGGAAGTTAGCCAAGCTACGCCACCACTGACAGCAACCACCGCAGCTGCGACGCTGGCTATAACTCCTGATGAAATACGGTTAGATCCTTGTTGGTCTTTCATTTTTTAAACCTTCCTGAGGGCTGAGATGGTTTTGATCACAGAAATGGAGATGCGGATAAGGGAGGCTAAAAAAGGATGAGGTTTTTTCGTATGTTTTGATGACAATTGCGGGCGAAATCCTTTTTGCTCCCTTTCTTATTATTCCCTTCTGTCTTTTGAATTGTGAAGAGCAGCCTGGTTAAGGACGATACTAAAAACCGGAGAGTTTCCCAAAATTTGTTTTTGGCAATTTTTATTTTGCAAAATTAGTCTCCGATTTTAGAATCTATACTTCTATTTCGTCACCTTTCAAATGATGTAAATCACATATTGATCTGGGGAGGGTTGAAAATTATATTGATAACATCAACAGGTGTTGAATAAAATTCGGAAAATTTTGAGTTTTTATTTCCTACTTGATTTGGCAAGTGTATTTTTTCATACTTCAGACTTCAGCTTTCATCTTTTCTTTGAGTGTAATTATTACATCGTCAATGGCAATTTCTTGTGATTGACGGGTGGCTCTTTCGACAACTTCAACTTTACCATTAGCGATCGCTCGTCCTGTGACAATTCGGTAAGGAATACCAATCAAATCAGCGTCTTTGAATTTGACTCCGGCTCTTTCATCTCGGTCATCGAGTAAGGTTTCTATGCCGGCTTGATTCAGTTCAGTGTAAAGTTTTTGGGCAATTTGCACTTGTTGAGCATCATTGATGTTGGGAATTGTGACGATCGCGTGATAAGGTGCGATCGCTACTGGCCAAATAATCCCGTCTTTGTCATAGGATTGTTCTACGGCTGCTTGTGCTAATCTTGACACGCCTACGCCGTAACAACCCATTAGCAATGGTTTTTCTTCTCCTTGTTCGTTAGTATAATTTGCTGCCATTGCTTGGGAATATTTGGTTCCCAGTTGAAAGATATGTCCGACTTCGATTCCGCGAGCACTTTTCAAGGTTTGTTCTGGGTGATGAATTGCGCGATCGCCTGGTCTAGCTTTGCGGATATCTACTACTAAAGCTGGTAATTTAAATTGCTCACCCCAGTTTGCACCAACTACGTGAAACCCAGTTTCATTTGCACCTGTGACAAAATTCTTTAACTCCACAGCGGTTTGATCCACCAACCGCACAAATTGAGAATGCACCTGTTTACTACCACTAATATAATTATCAGCCAAATCAGGAGCAATGTAACCCAAAGGTAAAGATTTCGCCGTCCATGTTTGTTGTGTTTCCGCGTTGGGTACATTTAAGGCGATGATAGTTTTGGCGCTGTATTCAGGAGCTAATTTAGTCAATTCATTTTGCAATTTGACTTCATTAACTTCTTGATCGCCGCGAATACTCACCAACACCAGTACTGTGATGTTATTGTCATAAACTGTTTGGTAAAGAACATTTTTGACTATTTGGGTAGGAGAACATTGCAAGAACTTAGTCACTGTTTCAATTGTTTCTGTTCCTGGTGTATCTCGTTTTTCATAAGTAGTAAATGGTGAAGTTTCCGCCGCCGATGGTAGAGAAACTGCCTTTTCCACATTAGCAGCATATTGACCATCTTCAGTGTAAAGAACTTCATCTTCTCCAGCTTCTGCTAACACCATAAATTCTGTGGAACCAGAGCCGCCAATTGCCCCAGAGTCTGCATCTACGGCGCGGAAAGCTAAACCACAACGTCGTAAAATATTGCTGTAGGCTTGATGCATATCCTGATAAGTTTTCTTCAAGCTGGCTTCATCAGCATTGAAAGAATAAGCATCTTTCATGATAAATTCTCTTCCGCGCATCAAACCAAACCGGGGACGAATTTCATCACGGAATTTAGTTTGAATTTGGTAAAGCGTTTGCGGTAATTGACGATAGGAACGAATTAAATCACGAGCAATAATTGTAATTACTTCTTCGTGTGTTGGGCCTAATCCTAATTGTTGCTCACGACGGTCAATCAGGGAAAACATGATTCCCTCAGCTTTAGTATAAGTATCCCATCGGCCTGATTCTCTCCATAAATCAGCAGGCTGTAATTGAGGTAAGAGAGTTTCTTGAGCGCCTGTGGCGTTCATTTCTTCTCGCACAATTTGGGAAACTTTTTGCAACACTCGCCACATGAAAGGTAAATAAGCATAAATACCACTACCGATGCGACGAATATAACCAGCACGGAGTAACAATTTATGGCTGGGAATTTCCGCATCAGCTGGATCATCCCGGAGTGTAACGAATAATATTTGTGACAGTCGCATCGTTTATTCCTTAATGAATTATGAATTATGAAGTATGAAGTAGGAATTATGAATTATGAAGTATGAATTATGGAATTACCCTACGGATGAAGGTAAAAACACCAAGTTACGGGATGATGCCTACTTTATGGCTTCAGACTTTGTTTGTAAAACTCTCAAACTAGATTTTTTGCTTTCATACTTAATTGTTCATACCTCATTCTGTGATTCTGCAGTTTTTTTGAACACAAATTTAGGAGAAGACTACCTTGTCAGATGTAATTGCTCAAGCCCAACCACCTCTAGAATTTATCCCCCCAGCGCTGAACCCTTTGGTTCTGCGATTTGTGCATTTGCTGCTACCGAGTTGGATTAAATGGCAAACAGCTATTAATCAAATTGAAGCAGAGAATGTTGCAGCTTTGGCGGATGCTTATCACCAGTTTCAGCAGGGTAAAGTCAGGTTTATGTTGGCGTTTCGCCATCCTAAAACCGAAGACCCATTTTCTTTAGGCTATTTGATGTCCCAACTCGTGCCTAAGGTAGCACGAGAGCAGGGCATAGGGCTACAGTCTCCGATTCATGCTCATTTTATCTACGATCGCGGCATTCCTCTCTGGGCTGGGGAACATGTCGGTTGGATTGTTTCCCATTTGGGTGGAACTCCCATTCAGCGGGGTAAAGCTGATTGGAATGGTTTGCGTTCAGCGCGAGATTTGTTTGCAAATGGCAAATTTCCCATGGCTGCTGCTCCAGAAGGTGCTACCAATGGTTTATCGGAGATTATCAGCCCTTTGGAACCAGGAATCGCTCAATTAAGTTTTTGGTGCGCTGAAGATTTGCAAAAGGCCGGACGCTCCGAACAGGTTCTCATTGTACCAGTTGGGATTAAATATAGTTATGTGGATACGCCGTGGATAGCGATCGCTCAATTGTTGAGTGAGTTGGAAGCAGCGAGTGGTTTACCTGTGAATGCGGCTGGTGATAGCAATCCTTCCCTAGAGTCACTTTATCCCCGATTATTAAGTTTGGCAGAACATTTACTGTCAATTATGGAAAAGTTTTACACTCGGTTTTATCATCAAAAACTTACAGATAACCAGAATATATCAGGGGAAGTTAATGATAGAAACGCCGCTTTAGCTATGCGGTTACAAGCTTTATTAAATGTCGCACTCCAAATATCAGAGCAGTATTTTGATTTATCGCCTAAAGGTCAATTCAATGACCGTTGTCGGCGAGTAGAACAAGCCGGGTGGAATTATATATTTAGAGAAGACTTTAAAGATGTTAAAGCCTTATCGGCTATAGAACGAGCTTTAGGCGATCGCGTTGCTGAAGAAGCAAATTATCGCATGTGGCACATGCGATTAGTTGAAAGTTTTGTAGCAGTTTCTGGTAATTATATTAAAGCCAAACCAACGGTAGAAAGATTTGCCGAAACTACCTTACTTTTGCGAGATATGGTAACTCGAATTCAAGGTGGTAATCCTTTACAAAGACCACAATTAGGTAAGCAAAAAGTGAAAATAACTATAGGTGAACCGATATCTGTTTCTGACAGGTTTTCTGCCTATAAAGTAAATCGTTTGGCTGCAAAACAATCTGTGTTAGATTTGACTAATGATTTACAACAGGCGCTTGAAGGTTTAATTTGACTCGTCATTAATTCTCTGGGACGAATTGAGCATTATCTTAATAGTGTAGAAGGGGCACAACAATGTTCATTGGTGTCAAATTCAGCTAAAAATAGCCTCACCATGAGCTTCATCACCCGCCGTGAACTTAAGTTCACGTCTCATAGCGAAAGTCTACTGAAGTAGACTCAGAATTTTTGAGCATATTTAGTCATCTTGAGATGACTTCAGCTATGAGCAAGGAAATTCATTTCCTTGGGGGACATGGATTTTACGTTAAATTGACACCAATGAACAATGTTGTGTCCTTTTGAATGAGTAAAATGCTTGATCACTTGCTCATTTTGCCAAAATGTTTTCTCATTTCAGTAGATTTAGCAAGCATTTAAGCCAAATGCTTGCTCATTTCAGTAGATTTAGCAAGCATTTAAGCCAAATGCTTTCTCAAACTGCGGTTTGCTTACTGATTTCAGGAGATTTAGCAAGCGTTTAAGCCAAATGCTTTCTCATTTTTAAAAACCGCAAGTAGGTATCCATAAATCCCGCAAACACTCAGCTTTAACCCTCTAATGTATGCACAAAATTACTATATCTAACCTTGATGATGACATGAGATTTCGTCTGCAAAAAAGAGCCGAAAAACATGGTCGTTCCCTCGAAGAAGAAGCCAAAGAAATTCTTTATATGGCTCTAACAGAAAATCGTGAGGAACCCTTAAATATCGCTACTATAATTGAGCAGCGTTTTGCAGATTTAGGAGACTTTGAATTACCTGAAATTCTTAGAGAACCTATCCGTACTGTATCAACATTTGAAGAATGATTATTCTTGACACAAACGTATTGTCAGAATTAATGAAGCCTCAAAAGTCTGAAATAGTTCGTAATTGGGCTGCTCAACAATCTTTAATGAATCTGTATACCACAACAATTACCCAAGCAGAG
This sequence comes from Fortiea contorta PCC 7126, assembly GCF_000332295.1. Taxonomy (GTDB): domain Bacteria; phylum Cyanobacteriota; class Cyanobacteriia; order Cyanobacteriales; family Nostocaceae; genus Fortiea; species Fortiea contorta. The sequence goes on from NZ_KB235931.1 coordinate 211,137, forward strand.
ATTCTTTATGGTATCGCCTTACTACCTACGGGAAAACGTCGAAATGATCTTAATCAAGCAGCACAGTTGATGTTCTTAGAAGATTTGGCTGGGCGTGTTCTTCCCTTTGATCAAGCTGCTGCTGTAGCTTTTGCTAATATTGCATCCCAAAGAAAACAAAATGGTACTCCTATTTCCCAAGCGGATGCTCAAATTGCTGCTATTTGTTACACTCATACAGCAACCATAGCAACACGCAACGTCTCCGATTTTCAAGAATGTGGCATTTCTATTATTAATCCTTGGGAAGCACTCTGATATTTATAAATTTCCGCAAATGAGTCGAGAGGAGATAGAAGCAATGTTTAGTTTAAATGAATTAAAGCAAACGCGAGTTTATCAAGAAGCGAAGGAAGAAGGTGAAAAAAAAGCCAAATTAGAAGCTATACCTAGATTGTTAGCACTAGGATTAACTGTGGAACAAATAGCACAAGCGTTAGATTTAGATATTGCACAAGTTAAGGAAGCAGTACAGCAAACATCCCCAAATCAAGAAGTTAGCGAAAATTAATTTATCACAACAAATTGCGATAAGTAATATTGTTCGCTATATCTGAAACTGTCTGCAGGTCAACTGTATTCAGGGAAATACTTTAGCTAAATCTAATACTAAATCAGGAAAATTCGGCAGATTAACTGATTCATTAGACAAAAATATCAACTTGCGGCGATAACCAAATTTGTTATGTAAAGTTTGATAAGGGTCGCTGTAGCATTCTAAATAATTATCTATTAAATTAAATATCCAATAATCAGTAATACCCGCTTGGGCGTAAATAGCTAACTTTGTCTCTTGGTCATATTTTAATGAGGAATCAGCAACTTCAATTAAAAGTAAGATGTCAGACGGTCTGGGATGATTTTCCAGATAGTCATCGTCTCTATTTTTAGCAATTACTCTATCTGGTTCAGGCTCACTGTAATCTAATAGAGTAATTGGTTGTTGTCCTCGCAAAATAGCGCGATCGCCAACCAATTTATACAATTCTTTCTCTAGCCGTGTTTCACAAACAGAGTGGGATGTACCTTTGGCTACCATGTTGACAATTTCACCGTTAATTAGTTCAAATCGGTCATCTTCTCCAAAGAAGCCGAGTTCTGCTAGACGGTGATATTCAGCTACTGTGAAGCGTTTAGCAGTGGTGAGGCTCATAACAAATACGGGAGTTGAGAGTTACTTGCATCTTACATTTTTACATGAAAAAAAGGCAGTCAAGAGAGTTTTCTTTCTGCCTGTGAAGTTTTTAATATTTTTGTAACTTAGCTGAAATGATTTTCTAGCAAAGAAGCGATCGCTTCTGGATGAATTTTTTTGTAATGCTTTTTCCCAATCCGCAAAACACAATTAGGAGCGCTGCTACAGCGTTTTTGACAACCTGTATGCTCAATGGTAACTTTGTCTGATAAACCGCGATCGCACAAAGTTTTTTCCAATTCTGATAATAACCCTTTGCCGCCCCGTTTCAAACAACCAGACTTTTGACAAACCATAATTTTGGCTTTGGTTTGAGGTGTCAGCTTTTCTATTGGACAAGCACCAGTGGGTTGTACTCGATAAGCTTTAAATTTAATTTCACCTGTACGAGAATTTAACTTACTAATACCATCAACGCGAATTTGTTCACCATGCACTAAAGATAAACTTAAAGAACTACGCAATTCTTTAGGAAGTTTAACTTGCACATCTCCCGATGGTATTCCTAATCGCAAATATTTAAATTTTCCTGAATCACCAACAAAACCTAAGAACTGTCCTTCCAGATTTAATTGTGATAATGTCAGATGTTTTTCACCCATATTTAGTTAGAGACTAGGGAATAGGGATAAAGGATGAAGTATGAAGTATGAAGTATGAAAGTAAAAAATTTAGTTCTAGAGTTTTACAAACAAAGTCTGAAGCTATAAAGTAGCCATCATCCCGTAACTTGGTGTTTTTACCTTGATACGTAGGGTAATTTCATACTTTATATTTCATACTTCAGACTTCATACTTCATAACTTTACGCTAGGCGTTTCGCTTCCACAGTTTGGGGTAGATTTTGAGGTTCTGGTAAATCACGAAATTCTAATTCCCAACCATTTGCTAATGTTAAAATCTTCCCCTCACTACCGTCTGTTTGTTTGACTACTTCTTCTTCCAAATCTTTTTTCGCAACGTATACAACTAAATTGCCGGCATCATTCATCCGTAGCATTACTTTCATGGGACTCCTCAACAGATTCTAATTCTTTTTTACGACAGCCAATAACAAACCCTGTATCTAAGAAATGCACGGCATAAATATAGAAACGCTGCAAATATGTACCGATACTTGCGACGTAACCAACATCCCCTTTTTTAGCTAAAACAACTCCAATTTCCTGTCCAGGAAATGTCCCGTCATTTTTAATTAGTTTGCGGAGTCTGACTTTTTCGCCAATTTCAAAAGTGGGTGGTAAGTCAAGCTCTAATTCATCGGGTTGCATGAAAATACCTCTGTTCTCGAACTAAATTCAACAGTTCTTCTGTAGTCAAGCTACGCTTTTTCTGGACTGATTGTTGACGCACAGCATCTAAAACAGCTTGGGTTTCTTGGGAATCTAAAAAGATTCCATGCTGTTCTAAAACACTAGAAACTAAATGTCTTCCAGAATGTTTTCCAACTACTAAGCGACGTTCCCAACCCACCTCTTCTGGTGCAAATGGTTCATAGGTAACGGGATTTTGCAGGACACCATGAGCATGAATTCCTGATTCATGAGCAAAGGTATTTTCTCCCACAATTGCTTTCCAAGGTGGAACTTGACAACCCGATGCGGAAGCAACTAAATGAGATAATTCTAATAACCTGGGAGTGTCAATGCCTAAATCAATGCCATAAATGCGCTTAATAGCCATGACAACTTCTTCTAAAGCTGCATTTCCCGCCCTTTCACCTAAACCGTTAACGGTGGTATTCACTGATGAAGCTCCGGCTTTGATACCAGCAAGCGCATTAGCAGTTGCTAGCCCAAAATCGTTGTGGGTGTGAATTTCTAGGGGAATTGTTAAGGATGAAGCCAAGCGTTTGACTTTGGTATAGGTAGTAAAAGGGTCAAGCACCCCCACCGTATCACAGAAACGAAACCGCGATGCACCCCATTCTTGAGCATAAAGCGCTACATCTAAGAGGAAGTTTTCATCAGCTCTCGATGAATCTTCGCCTCCTACTGCTACCCAAAGACCATTATCAAGAGCAAAGCTCACACAGTCTTTGAGTTTTTGCAAACTTACTCGCCACTGACCATGAAATTTAGCAGCAATTTGAATACCGGAAACAGGAATAGCAATATGCACCCGCTGCAAACCACAGACAATAGAAGCCTGAATATCTGACATCACGGCGCGGTTCCAGCCGAGTAATTTCGCTTGCAAACCCAAGTTAGAAATTGCTGAGATGGCGCGGGTTTCTTCTTCACCCATAGCCGGAATTCCCACTTCTAATTCGGGGACACCGATAGTGTCGAGAAATTTAGCGATCGCTATTTTCTCTTCAAAGTTAAAAGCTACACCAGCCGCCTGTTCGCCATCACGTAATGTAGTGTCATTAATTAGAATTTGATTCATTTCAAACATCTCTCTATGAAATTATTCTTAATAACCCTTCTAGCTTGTATTTCTAATACATCATGCTGGCAATTAAATTCAAAATTATCTGCAAAATCTGCAAACAAATCACATCGCCAGCATTCGACTTACAAACCTGTGCTGGAGCATTTCTCTTATTACAAATAAGTTGATTTCTTTCCCAGCAGAGTACAGTCCTTTTGTACTAGTTAGTGCAATGCCCGCTAATGGTAAATGCCTATATAAATTTTCAATGAGGCGTGGTAAATGCTCAGGAATCTAATAACTCATGATTCTCGATTATTAATTATTAACCGATCGCTCGAAACATATCTGTATGACAGAGAACCAAAAATTGGTATAATTTAGGCACGATTTCAACAGTTGTCAAACAGAAAATTTTCGAGTAGTTGTCATTTGCCCTTGACAATTCTCCCCAACTCCTAAATCTGCTGATCTAGCCAATCAAAAATTCGCTCGAGTTGCCGTAAGTCAACAAAACCATACTGCCATAAGAGCATTGGTAAAGGGCCGTTATCCAACTCACGATGTCGCAACGCTACAGAAATATCTGCTCGTGAAAGCTCTAGTTCATTATGCAAAAAATTAAGAAATTCTCTATCGCTGTCACGGACTACCATAGTTGGTGTTTGTTATTTCTCATTATTATTTCCACGTCTTCTGTTGTCTACTACAACAGTGCGAAAAATCATTTGATGTCTTTCCTTAGTCCTTAACCCCCCAGCAGCGTTCTAGCCAATCTACCAATTCATGACGAGAAGCGAGAAATTGCATAACTGTGCTGCGAATCAGTACTGCTTCTAGTAAATTGTTTACTTGTACTCGCAAAGATCCATCAGCCTGACAGGAACAGTTAATCATTAATTCTTGTAAACGGTGGTAAATTTGCCAGCGATCGCTCAAAGGTATGTGCAAAACTTGATCGTTGAAAGAGTCATTTGTCATTTGTCACTTGTCCTTTGTCATTTGTCATTTGTGGAAAACGAATGACTCTTAACTCTTGTATTTGTTGTTCGAGTTGCTCAATGCGCGAGAGTAAAGAGCGAATCACTGTCGCTTCGACATCGGGGAGTTTGTCATGCGCTAAAGGCGAAAGGCGATCGCTCTGTTGGCGAGAAATAATTCGACCGGGAATTCCTACCACCGTAGAATCTGTGGGGACATCCCGTAACACAACCGAGCCAGCACCAATACGGACGCGATCGCCAATTTGAATATTTCCTAAAACTTTCGCCCCCGCTCCCACCACAACATTTTTACCTACAGTGGGATGACGCTTACCGCTTTCTTTTCCTGTACCGCCAAGGGTAACGCCCTGATAAATTAGCGTATAGTCCCCAACTATAGCAGTTTCCCCAATCACAACACCCATGCCGTGGTCAATAAATACTGACTTTCCAATTTTTGCTCCTGGGTGAATTTCAATTCCTGTGAAAAATCTTCCCCAGTGAGAAATTAAGCGTGGAATAAACATCACTCCCCGACAATGTAACCAATGAGCCAGACGATGCAAACAAATAGCGTGCAATCCTGGATAGCAAAAGATAACTTCTAACCAATTACGCGCTGCGGGATCGCGTTCAAAAATAATCCGAAAATCACTCAATAATGGTTCCAAAAAACCACCAGTGGTATTTGCAGATTGAGAATTACTGACACTATCTAAAGACTGTTGCATCGCTACTGTCTGGTTAAAAGAGCCGTGTGTTATTTTTATGCTTATATCAGGTAGCGCTACAGCAGGCAGTGAATTTCATGCCGATTGGATTTATTAAATTGATTAAACTTGTACTCAAACCCGCCAACGCAGATTTAAACTTAATTTAAAATTTATCTTGGGGTATGGGTGCTAGCTTTTTATTGTGGGGGTGCTAGTATTTTTGGGGTAAGAGATAAAGCATTCTTGTACTCACCATCAAACCCTGAATCTGTGAAGTTTTATAGCTATTTATTGCAGATATTTAGAGATATATTAACTTGTACTCAACTGTTAATAGAATCCGGTAAATGGCGCGACAGGTCGAATATCTGTATATGGAATTACTTTTCTTATATTACGATTTTGCTAGGTTAAAAACCATTATTCTTTATTTTGTTTTAGTATTTGCTGTCTGTCATTTTATATACTTTTTTTAGAATTTTAAGTTGAAAAGATAGCCCTCGTCAACAGGCGATCGCTTTAATCGCCATAATAAACTCAGACATTGATTGTATAGGACTTATCTTTAATTCTTGAAATACCCTTAGTAGGGTGGGCACTGCTCACCATATCATGGCTCTGTGTGGCATAGCCTTACCTACGTAATTAAATTATGTGCCAGTTGTGTCAGCCTTATATATAATGAAGTTCCAAGACTCATTAATTAAGACGTAGGGTGTGTTGTCGCGTAGCGCAACGCACCAAAGCCGAGAATACGTGCGTTATACCATTTCACTTTAATAATGATACAAACATGTTGGTAGGGGCACGGCAGTGCCGTGCCCCTACGAGAAATCTATCTGTATCAACTTTTTCGTGAAATGGTATTACACTTCGTGATAACGCACCCTACACATACATAGATTTTTTCAATAATCAAATCGGATTCCTGTATAATGAAGTTCCAAGACTCATTAATCAAGTTCTGAGCCTCATTAACAAAGTCCAAACACTCATTAATCAAGTTCTGAGCCTCATTAATGAAGTCCAAACACTCATTAATCAAGTTCTGAGCCTCATTAATGAAGTCCAAATACTCATTAATCAAGTTCTGAGCCTCATTAATGAAGTCCAAATACTCATTAATCAAGTTCTGAGCCTCATTAATGAAGTCCAAACACTCATTAATCAAGTTTTTAGCCTCATTAATGAGCATTTATTAATCACACACCAGATGCAGCTTTAGTCGGTCTACCTTTAATAGCTTTAAAGCGTTCGCCTAATTGTTCAGCCACAGTTTTTAAACCTGGAGTCTTTTTCGCCGCTGTTTTCACATAATCATACACAGTCAAGCTGCTAGCCATAGCTTCACTACCAACAGCTAGTAGAGTATCATCTACTTGTTCAGTAATTTGACGCATCGAGATTAAAACTTCAGTGAGTGCGGTTGCTAACTGATAATCCCGCACAAGTTCCTCAACATCAAAACTGGCTGGGAGAATATCGCCGTTCGATTGCGCTGCAGTGACGCTATTGTTTACAAAAGCGAGGCTTTTATCGCCCATCTTCAGTAACTTACGTCGTTCTTGATTGCTGAGAGTGATTAAAAAAGGCAGCTTTTTTTGCACAATCTGTAACGCAGTTTTAATTTCCTGAATATCTTGTGCTGAAAGAGAACCTCTGATGTTTTGGTATGCCATCGTATTATTACTAGGGTAATTTTAAAATTTAAGTAGCAATACTTGCTAAGTATAAAGTACCCAAAAAAGGATGCGATCGCACATCTGAGACTAACTTGCAATGATAAAATACTTGCAGCGCGAATCTTAGGAATTTATTCTTATTCATAAACATCTCGTCGATGAGCAATAGTACTGACAATTACGTCATTCGTTTCATCATTCATGCCACTTTGAATGCATTTCCTAATGTTTTTGGCTCTGGTAGAGGTTGTCCATCTGCTAAAGATGACTCAATCAACATTTCTAAAACCTCCTGAGCATTTTTCAGAGCTTCCTCATAAGTCTCTCCATGAGTACAAGGCTGCATTATATTAGTAAACTCAGGCAGCAAAACTACATAACATTTGTCTTCTTCTGACCATTGAATCACAATTGTATATTTCATTCTCCTGTCTCCTCATCTCCTGGCTTTTGATTTAGTTCTTCAAGTGCTTTATTAACTTGCTTTTCTAAATAAGGTTTAGCATCACTACTATCTTTACCAGCAATAATTATCGCTTTAGATAATAGGGGATGTGTCCATTTACTGTGGCTACCCTTTGCCGGTTTATAACTAAAGCCTGCTTGCAGTAATTCGTGGGTTTATTCCGTCGCCATCAGCCCAGACGGCAAAACCCTTGCTAGTGGTAGTAATGATCAAACCATCAAACTATGGAATCTGGCAACCGGAGAGCAAATCCGCACCCTCAAAGGGCATTCTAGCTCGGTTCTTTCCGTCGCCATCAGCCCAGATGGCAAAACCCTTGCCAGTGGTAGTGCTGACTACACCATCAAACTATTGAATCTCGAAACGGGAGAGCAAATCCGCACCTTCACAGGGCATTCTGACTGGGTTAATTCCGTCGCCATCAGCCCAGATGGCAAAACCCTTGTCAGTGGTGGTGGTAATGGTGACAAAACCATCAAAATTTGGCGGCTAAAGTAGCGAGTGCTGAGTTAGCAGTTTTGAATACTATTGCAGATTAATCAAGATTATCTGGATCTATGTCATCTCAGTTCTATGATAGAAACAAGCCACTCTATGGTTTAACATATGTCTTCTCCTGTCCTGGAAAAACCTTCGACCTCTGAGACTTCCTACGTTCTTCTATACAATGTCAATTGGGAACAGTTAGAACAGCTTGATGTCGCCCTTGCAGGAACAAGCGCACAACTAACTTATTTAGATGGGATTCTCGAAATTATGTCCCCACTTTCTGACGACCATGAGGATCATAAAAAAACTCTGGCGATGTTGCTGGAAGTCTATATGCGAGCAAAGAATATCCGCTTTTATGGTCGGGGAAGTGCAACTATAGGTAACAAGGAAGACAAAACGCGATGCGAACCCGATGAGTCTTATAATTTAGGCACAAAAAAATCTATTCCTGATTTAATTTTGGAAATAACTGTCACGAGTGGCGGAATTAATAAGCTAGAAATTTATCGGCGGTTGCGAGTACCTGAAGTTTGGTTTTGGGAAGATGGTTTATTATCAGTTTATTATTTGCAAGGTGATAGCTATATAAAAGTCTCTAAAAGTACTTTATTGCCTGATTTAAATTTGGATATATTAGCAAAATATGCGCTAATGGCTGACCAATATGATGCTGTGACTGAATATAGTCAGATAATCGCTAAGGAATAGTAATTATATTTTAGAGACACCTGCACGATAGAATTGCCTATTGTAAAATAATTAATTAAATGGTGATAGTTATGCAACACATTACGATTGACGCAGCATCACAACATTTACACGAATTAATCGCAGCCGCAATTAATGGCGAAGAAATTATTATTACCAAAGATGAGCAGCCTTTGGTTAAACTGACTCCAGTGATTCCAGAAAAAAAACGCTCTCCTTTATTTGGTAGTGCAAAAGATTTGATTACAATCTCAGATGACTTTGATGAGCCATTAGAAGAATTCCAGGATTATATGTAATGCAGGTGCTGTTAGATACTCATACTTTGATTTGGTTTTTCCAAGGACATAAAAGTTTTAGTGACAAGATGAGGATATTAGTAGAAGACGAAAATAACGAAAAGCTCATCAGCATTGTTAGCGTGTGGGAAATGTCAATCAAACAAAGCATTGGTAAGCTAAGTTTTAGTTTGCCAATTAAGACTTTTATTCAGCAACAAATAGCATTAAACGATTTTAATTTACTCAATATCAATCTCGATTATATTGATGTAATTACTACCCTACCCTTACAACATCGTGACCCCTTTGATAGAATTTTAATTGCCCAAGCAATGGTAGAGAATATTCCAATTATTAGTGCAGATACAGCATTTGATGCTTATTCAATTACAAGACTTTGGTGATACTTAGAACAAATAGAAACAAACCACTCTATGGTTTAACATACAACAGATTGCAAGTTGATGAGATACAGACTGTTGTAAGGGCGAACGGCCGTACTCCGAAACGGAGAAGCAAGCTACGCCCCTACCCGTGTACCTCATTTACATGAAAAATGCTGTATGTCTTCATTTTTGCCGGAGGTGCGAGGAAGCGAGCGCAAATTGGTACAAACTTAAGTTTATTATTCTTTCTCTACAATCCCAATCCTGTAGCCTAAAGCATCTAAAAACTCAATTAAAGCCAAAATTTCCTGGCCACCAGTCTCTACAAGCATTTTATCCAACTTTTCAAAATGCTGTTGTCCAACCTCTGAAAAATCACCTAATTGTTTTCTTGCTTCTAGAACTTCTTCTAGTGTCAATCGCAATAAATTTGCATCATATCCTTCTTCATCCAATTCCAACATGACGCTAATGTAACCAGCAGCACGTTCTGGGTTTTTTAAAGATTCAATTAAATATTCTCGATAATGTCTACTTCTTTGGGTTTTGACTTCGCTCATAATCTCTCCAATATTCCTTTGCTTTCCCAATATCTTCGTCTTGAGTGTTTTTTATACCACCACACAAAAGAAGTATAATTAAGTTTCCATCTTGTCCAAAATATACGCGATAACCTGGCCCGTATTGAATTCTTAGCTCAAAAACACCCTCACCAACTGATTTATAATCTCCTAAATTCCCGGACTGTACTCTTGTAAGTCTTTTCTCTATTTTATCTATTGCCCTATTATCTCTCAAAGAATCAAGCCAGTTAGCAAAAGGTTCTTTTCCTTGTTCTGTTATATAGTTTTTAATTTCCCGTGGCTGCGCTTCCATACCTGAGTTTGGTATATTGTGTCCCCATTTCGATAATTTTACGATCATACTTCGTCTGAGACACCGTAGCGAGACCGCAAATTGGCACGAATTTGCTCCATTGCAGTTGAACCATCAACTACTTTTTGCTGTCACGCACCAAACAGACATCGGTAATATAAATCATAGTACAATCACTGTAGCCAAAAATCTTCTCAAACCTCTGCGTGAAAACCGACAGCATATTTTATCGCTTATTTCAAGAATTTACCAGCATCTTCTTTGAATTAATTGGCAACCCACCAGAAACCGCCAATACCTATCAATTTGCTTCCGTGGAAATTAAGCAAACAGCTTTAAATGAGTCGCCAGGAGATAGAAGTTATGTTTGGAATCAGTGAATTGAAGCAAACACGAGTTTATCAAGAAGCTAGAGAAGAAGGTAAACAAGAAGGGCTAGTAGAGGGTAAACAAGAAGGGCTAGTAGAGGGTTTACAAAAAGCAAAATTAGCAGCTATCCCTAAACTTTTATTACTGGGTTTAACTGTGGAACAGATAGCGCAGGCTCTGGATTTGGACATTGCACAAGTCCACCAACTAGCCCAGCAACAGCGATCGCTGTGATAAAATCCCCAAAGTGGCTATTGTTCACTAGCTACAGCAATAGCGATTTTACCCGCAGCCCGCTCACTTTCACTATAAGCATGAGCCGCTGCTAGCTCTGCTAAAGGAAATGTGCGATCAATCACAGGGTGAATTTTGCCAGCCTCAATTAACTCTTTAAGATAAACTAAGTCTTGAGTATTCGGCTTCTCTAAAATAAATTTCACTTTTTGACCAGGAAACAAAGCTGTTAACACACTTTGGATCAAGCTTTCCGGGCTGGGTAAGGTAGTAATATAAATTCCATTTGGCTGCAAAACTCTTCTTACTTCCGAGGGCGATCGCTTTGCCACCACATCAAAAATTATGTCATATCGTGTTGCCTCTTGGGTGAAATCTTGCTGCGTATAGTCAATCACCCGATCAGCGCCCAAAGACTTGACAAAATCAAGATTTTTTGTGCTGCTGACTCCTGTCACCACCGCGCCCAAAGCCTTAGCAATTTGCACTGCAAAAATTCCCACACCACCAGCAGCGCCATTGACTAAAACAGTTTGTCCTGATTGGATATTACCTTGGTCACGCAGCGCTTGCAGAGCCGTCAGCGCCGCCAACGGGACCACAGCCGCTTGTTCATAGTTCAAGTTTGTGGGTTTGGGCGCCGCCAATTTTTCTGGAATCGCCGCAAATTCCGCATAAGCCCCCCCAGGAAAGCTAGTACTACCATAAATCGAGTCTCCTGGTTGGAACTGCGTCACCTTAGCGCCAACTTCCACCACTTCCCCGGCTAAATCAAAACCCAAAATCATCGGGAAGCGATTACCACTCAAAAATTGCAACATCCCCTTGCGGGTTTTCCAATCAATCGGATTGACACTACTTGCATAAATTTTAACTAGTATTTGATCGGGCTTAATTGTTGGTCGATCAACAGTTTCATATTGCAATACTTCCACGGTTCCATATCGACGGATAACCACTGCTTTCATAGTATGATTCCTGCTACCTTCATGGAGACTAGGGAAGAGAGGTTGCGATTAATTCAAATGTACAAAATTTGACTAGAAAAATGTTATCGGCTGCTAAAAAAATTTGCAAATGTTTTTTACGAAAGGTTGCTTTTTTGATTCATCAGCAACAAATTTAGGTAAGATAATTTAGCCCAAGTTCTCAAACTAAATGAGAAAAAGAATCAATTATGCAGTAGAATTTCTTCATGAGGATGGAGATAGATAGCCAACTAAAGGCTGAAGTATGAAGTCTGAAATTACCCCGCCCATAAGAGATGGGGCTTGAACTAAGGAAAAAAGTTTGATTTTTTCGCCCCTCGTGGGTGAGGCTTGTACCAATTCATCCTTTCTGCGGACAAAGTGCGATCGCCCACCAAATAACACCCAAAACACAAAATCTTTGGGCACTTGGCAAAGACAGTCTCCGCAGAACGCAACAAAAATTAAATATTTTTTCGTCAAATTTGTTCAGATAAAACCTCCACCTTCCAAAGTTTGTCTGACTGATCCAGTAAGGCTTTGAGGACAATTTAATGTCATCTCCACAACAAAAATTAAAAAAATATGAATTACATTTTTCCTCAAAAAAAAATGATATGTTGGATACAGAATTGAATTTCGCACGTATCTGGAGTAGCCCAACGTAGCTCACTCCAGTTTTTCCCCTCTTAAATCCCTGGCCAGTGGTAACTTGGGTCAGATTTAAGCAGCCTTTGAGTACAAATTGGCATCATAGCTTCTATGGCTTTCAAACCTTTACAGTTTCTAGGTTATAGCTGAGTACAACCCCATCCTGTACCCCTATCTAGAAACACTCGCGCCCCAACTGAAAAACACTAGAACCCTTACCCGAAAAATTTTTTTTAATGTCTGGAAAACCCAGACAATCGGGCTGACAGTTTTTGAGTACAAGCTTAATAAATTCAATAAATTCTATCCTAGATAGAAGCAAAAGCAACCTGACAAGCGGCTGATATAAATCTTTTATCGCCAATCACTCAACGCTTGTTGAAAACAGCAGCGAAAAGTGAATGGAGGGATGAGATAGCACTATGCTTATTACCAATTCAAAATTGACTCGTTAAAAATTCAGATTGCATCTGAGTTGAGAAGATTTGCAAGAATTGGTATCAAGTGAATCGAAGTCGCGGCTGTATACACAAACTCTACCCACAACCCCAACGTTGACACACACCAGCCGAAAATCAAGGAACGAAGCCTGTTCTACTCTGTGATTAACTGTTCTCAACCACAGTTACATGACGATAAAAGAGTAGACACCGACTCTCAGCAGGAGTATCAGCCGCGACTTCAATTTCTAGGCATCAAGAGTAGCAAAAACATCTCTCACAGCAGCATCCAGCCCACCGACATTTTGCGAAATTCAATGACACTACCGGCTACAGGACTCCTTACCTCCGACCATCAGGAACCAATAACTATCCCAGCAAAATCAGGTGGTTGCGGATGCGACAGCAGCGCCACCGTAGAAATGGACGCCAAGCTCAAAGAACGGATTGACAAGCACCCATGCTACAGCGAAGACGCACACCATCATTACGCGAGAATGCACGTTGCAGTTGCTCCAGCTTGCAACATTCAATGCAACTATTGCAACCGTAAATTTGACTGTGCGAACGAAAGCCGTCCTGGAGTAGTCAGCGAATTGCTAACACCAGAAGAAGCAGCCCACAAAGTTTTGGTAATTGCAGGTAAAATTCCCCAAATGACAGTTTTGGGAATAGCGGGGCCTGGTGATCCGTTGGCGAATCCCGAAAAGACATTCCGCACCTTTGAGTTGATTGCAGATCAAGCGCCCGATATCAAACTTTGCCTATCAACCAACGGTTTAATGCTGACCGAACATATCGATCGCATTAAACAACTAAATATAGACCATGTAACTATCACTTTTAACACCATAGATCCAGAAATTGGCGCGCAGATTTATTCTTGGGTTCACTACAAGCGCAAACGCTACAGAGGGATTGAAGGTGCAAAGATTCTGCTAGAAAAGCAGATAGAAGGACTACAAGCCCTCAAAGAAGCTGATATCTTGTGCAAAGTCAACTCAGTGATGATTCCCGGAATTAATGACCAGCATTTAGTGGAAGTCAATAAATTCATTCGGGAGCAAGGCGCCTTTCTGCACAATATCATGCCGTTGATCTCTGCACCAGAACACGGCACACACTTCGGCTTAACCGGTCAGCGCGGCCCCACAAACAAAGAACTCAAAACAGTTCAGGATAGTTGCGCCGGCAATATGAAAATGATGCGTCACTGCCGTCAATGCCGAGCCGATGCGGTAGGATTATTAGGGGAAGACCGCAGCCAAGAATTTACCAAAGATAAATTTTTGGAAATGTCCCCCGAATATAACCTAGAACAACGAGCCACTGTTCACGAAGGTATTGAGAAATTTAAAGCAGAACTGAAAGCAGCCAAAGAAAAGGCTGTAGAGACGTTAGACGTAACGCCTTTACCCAACAGTCCAAAAGTTCTAGTTGCAGTAGCAACCAAAGGTAGCGGACTAGTCAATCAACACTTCGGTCATGCGAAAGAATTCCAGATTTATGAAGTGGAAGGCAAAGAAGTTCGCTTCGTCAGCCATCGCAAGATTGACCACTACTGCCAAGGTGGATTTGGAGAATCAGCCACTTTAGAATATATTATTAAAGCGATCGCAGATTGCAAAGCGGTTTTAGTCTCCAAAATTGGGAACTGTCCCAAAGAAGAATTGCACAAAGCTGGTATACAGACTGTTGAAGCATACGACGTGATTGAGAAGGTTGCTTTAGAGTTTTACGAGCAATATCTCAAGGAGCTAGGGAATAGAGATTAGGAACTAGGGAAGGGGCTAAAACTGAGTTTTCACCTCTAGCCCCTAATCCCTCACCCCTAACTCCTAACTCCTCACCCCCAATCCCCAACAAGGAGAATAATCATGGCTTACAAAATTACTAGCCGATGTATTTCCTGCGATCTGTGTCTGTCTGTATGTCCCACTGGTGCAATTAAAATAGTTGATGGTAATCGATGGATTGATCCCAATCTTTGCACAAACTGCGTCGGTAGTGCTTATACAGTAGCTCAATGCAAAGCCGGTTGTCCCACCTGTGATGGTTGCGTTCAGCAGTCCAGTGATTATTGGGAAGGGTGGTTTGCTAATTACAACCGTTCCTTAGCAAAATTAACTAATAAAGAAAACTATTGGGAGCGTTGGTTTGACTCTTATTCCCAAAAATTTTCTCAACAGTTGGAAAAACGGATGAAGTCTGAAGTATGAAGGATGAAGTCTGAAGTATGAAGGCTGAAACTTTGGGCTTTAAACTTGGAACTTCACCTTTTAAACAGGAAACTTCTCGTTCAGAACAGAAAACTTCTCGTTTCATCCTTGATCGTTCACCCTTTAAACAAGAAACTTCTCGTTTCATCCTTGATTGTTCACCTTTTGAATCAGAAACTTCTCGTTCAGAACAGGAAACTTCTCGTTTCATCCTTCATCCTTCACACTTTGAATCAGAAACTTCTCGTTCAGAACAGGAAACTTCTCGCTTCATACTTCATACTTCATACTTCATCCTTGACCCTTCAGACTTTTAAATTAAAAGCAATGCAAAATAACTGCATCTATCTCGATAATAATGCCACCACTAAAGTAGACCCAGAAGTTGCAGAGGTGATGCTACCTTACTTGACGGAATATTACGGTAATCCTTCGAGTATGCACACCTTTGGTGGACAACTTGCTAAAGCTGTTAAGTTAGCGAGAATGCAAGTTGCGGCTTTATTGGGTGCTGATGAGTCAGAAATTGTCTTTACTAGTTGTGGAACTGAGGGAGATAACGCCGCTATCCGCGCTGCATTATTGGCGCAACCAGAAAAGCGACATATTATCACCACGCAAGTTGAACACCCAGCCGTTTTGAATGTCTGCAAACAATTAGAAACCCAAGGATATAGTGTTACTTATCTTTCGGTAAACAGTCAAGGACAGTTGGATCTAGATGAACTAGAAGCGGCCTTGACAGGTAACACCGCCTTGGTGACAATTATGTATGCTAACAACGAAACCGGCGTGGTGTTTCCAATTGAGCAAATTGGGTTGCGAGTCAAAGAGCGTGGCGCTTTGTTTCATGTTGATGCAGTGCAAGCGGCGGGAAAGATTCCCCTGAATATGAAGACTAGCACTGTGGATATGTTGACAATATCTGGTCATAAAATCCATGCACCAAAAGGAATTGGTGTTTTATATGTGCGGCGGGGAGTGAGATTCCGTCCCTTGTTAATTGGTGGACACCAAGAAAGAGGGCGCCGGGGGGGGACTGAGAATGTTCCGGGAATTATTGCCTTGGGGAAAGCTGCCGAACTAGAGATGTTACACTTAGAAGAGGCGACCAAGAGAGAAGCAAGATTGCGCGATCGCCTAGAAAAAGCTTTACTCACCACAATTCCCGACTGTGAAGTTAATGGTAATCCTACGCAGAGATTGCCCAACACCACCAACATCGGCTTCAAGTATATTGAAGGTGAAGCTATCTTACTTTCTCTCAACAAATACGGTATCTGTGCCTCATCTGGTTCGGCTTGTACTTCCGGTTCTCTGGAACCTTCTCACGTTTTGCGAGCGATGGGTTTACCATACACCACCTTGCACGGTTCCATCCGCTTTAGCCTTTGTCGCTACACCACAGACGCCGAAATCGACCAAGTGATTGCAGTTATGCCAGAAATTGTCGCACGTCTGCGTGCGCTCTCACCCTTCAAAAATGATCAGGCGGGCTGGCTACAACAGGCGCAGACATTGGCGCATCATTAGGGGCTAGGGATGAGGGAGTGTGGGGAGGTGGGGAGTTGGGGAGGTGGGGAGTTGGGGAGACTTTGAGTTTTGAAGTCCAAGTTTCAGGTTTAAAGGCGCAAACTTTATCACCCCATCCCCCCATCACCCCATCACCCCATCACCCCATCACCCCATCCCCCAATCCCCCCATCCCCCAATCTAAAATCTAAAATCCAAAATCTAAAAATCGATTATGTGGGACTACACAGATAAAGTATTAGAACTGTTTTACAATCCTTTGAATCAGGGAGAAATTGCAGAGAACGGCGAATCGGGAGTGAAGGTCGCTACTGGTGAAGTCGGGAGTATTGCTTGCGGTGATGCTTTGAGACTACACCTGAAAGTGGAGGTAGCATCTGATAAGATTTTAGATGCACGCTTTCAGACCTTTGGTTGCACTAGTGCGATCGCATCTTCAAGCGCCTTGACTGAGATGATCAAGGGTTTAACTTTAGATCAAGCCTTGAAAGTCTCTAACAAAGACATTGCAGACTACCTGGGCGGCTTACCCGAAGCCAAAATGCACTGTTCAGTTATGGGACAAGAAGCCCTAGAAGCTGCCATTTACAATTATCGTGGCATTCCCCTCGCCGCCCACGATGACGATGATGAAGGCGCGCTGGTTTGCAGTTGCTTCGGAATTAGCGAAACCAAAATTCGCCGCGTGATTCTGGAAAATAATCTCACTGACGCCGAACAGGTAACAAATTATGTAAAAGCTGGTGGCGGATGCGGTTCTTGTTTAGCCAACATTGATGATATTATAAAAAGTGTAAAGCAAACCGCCACACCCGCTCTTAATAATTATGGCGTGAAGGTTGCTACAGACATCGCCACTGCCAAGCAGCAAACTCAAAGACCACTAACCAACGTGCAAAAGATTGCACTCATCCAAAAAGTCTTGGATGAAGAAGTCAGACCAGTATTGATAGCTGACGGTGGAGATGTGGAACTCTACGATGTAGACGGTGATCACGTAAAAGTTTTACTCCAGGGTGCCTGCGGTTCATGTTCGAGTAGCACAGCTACTCTCAAAATAGCGATCGAAGCGAGATTGCGCGATCGCATCAGCAAGGATCTCGTAGTCGAAGCAGTTGAGCCTTTGTTTTAGGACTGACATACTCTACAGATACGCCCTAAATGCATCGGCTAGAAATCGAAGTAGGATTTGACCCCCATCATTGTCTTCCCATCAATGCTTGAGTCCTACTGATGACAGACAGCAAAAGCCTAGTGAGCATATTTCACGATCCAACTCGCTTCAAAGGAGACAAATATGAGCTTGTACGACAAAATCGGCGGTAAACCTGCACTCGAAAAAGTAGTCACTGAACTCCACAAACGCATCTTAGCAGATGGCAGCCTCAAACCCTTTTTCGCTAGCACAGACATGGCAAAGCAACATAACCTTCAAGTTGCTTTCTTCTCTCAAATTTTAGAAGGCCCTAAAGAATACGGTGGTCGCGCCATGGAAAAAACCCACACAGGGATGAATCTACAACAACCACACTTCGATGCTATTTTAAAGCATCTGGGCGAGTCCATGACTGCGGCTGGAGTATCAGCAGACGACACCAAAGCTGCATTAGCTAACGTCTCAGCTTTAAAAGGCGCTATCTTAGGCAAATAATCAGACCGACGGCTTGACAGGAAGACGAATCAAAGCCTCAAGTCCTACTTGGGTTCTCAGCTACACATTATGACGTATTTGTAAAGTGCGTAA
Organism: Fortiea contorta PCC 7126; assembly: GCF_000332295.1. GTDB lineage: Bacteria > Cyanobacteriota > Cyanobacteriia > Cyanobacteriales > Nostocaceae > Fortiea > Fortiea contorta. Next base: position 229,492 of record NZ_KB235931.1, read on the forward strand.
TCCCTTTGTTCTTTGTCAGGTTAAAAGACAAAGAACAAAGGTTAAACAAAAATTTAAAGAGAAAACACATGTACCTACTTTCCATAATTCTCGCTGTGGAGCGAGCGCCCCCGGCGACGTTCTACATGCGCTCACCGCTTTAGTTCAACAGGCGTGAGTAGTTCCCACAAAAGAGCAAAAGACCCACCAATCAACCAATTGCAGGAGATATCTAATCATGGCTGTTGACGAAAAAATTAGACAGATAGCTTTCTACGGTAAAGGCGGTATCGGTAAATCTACCACCTCTCAAAACACCCTAGCAGCTATGGCCGAAATGGGTCAGCGCATTTTGATCGTCGGTTGCGACCCCAAAGCTGACTCCACCCGCTTGATGCTCCACTCTAAAGCTCAAACCACTGTGTTACACTTGGCTGCAGAACGCGGTGCAGTAGAAGATTTGGAACTCGAAGAAGTAATGCTCACCGGCTTCCGTGGTGTGCGTTGCGTAGAATCTGGTGGTCCAGAACCCGGCGTAGGTTGCGCTGGTCGTGGTATCATCACCGCCATCAACTTCTTAGAAGAAAACGGTGCATACCAAGACGTTGATTTCGTATCTTACGACGTATTGGGTGACGTTGTTTGCGGTGGTTTCGCTATGCCTATCCGTGAAGGTAAAGCCCAAGAAATCTACATCGTGACATCAGGTGAAATGATGGCGATGTATGCTGCTAACAACATCGCTCGTGGTATTTTGAAATATGCTCACACTGGTGGTGTGCGCTTGGGTGGTTTGATTTGTAACAGCCGTAAAGTTGACCGCGAAATCGAATTGATTGAAACCTTGGCTGAACGTTTGAACACCCAAATGATTCACTTCGTACCCCGTGACAACATCGTTCAACACGCAGAATTGCGCCGGATGACTGTTAACGAGTACGCACCAGACAGCAACCAAGGTCTAGAATACCGCGCTTTAGCTAAGAAAATCATCAACAACGACAAGCTCACCATCCCCACCCCCATCGAGATGGACGAACTAGAATCATTGTTGATCGAGTTCGGTATTCTCGAAAGCGACGACGAAGCAGAAAAATTGTTAGCTGCTGACGCTGCTGCTAAAGCTGGTGCTAAATAAAGACTGAGCAAAAGGAAATTGCATAATTTCCCTTTGACTTTTGATCAATATTTCTTCTATCCCCCAAGGGGACCAACAGTCCCCGACCCCACAGGGGAAAAAGGGCACAGTTAATAGGCTGACTCATTTCCCCATCCCCATTCCTTAAGGTGCAAGAGAGGCAAAATAATGACTCCTCCAGAAAACAAAAACATCATCGAAGAAAGAAAAGAACTAATTAAAGAAGTTCTCGACGCTTACCCCGAAAAAGCTAAGAAAAAGCGCGAAAAACACTTAAACGTATACGAAGAAGGTAAGAGCGATTGCGGCGTTAAGTCTAATATCAAATCTCTTCCTGGGGTCATGACCGCTCGTGGTTGTGCTTATGCAGGTTCTAAGGGTGTGGTTTGGGGTCCCATTAAGGACATGATTCACATCAGCCACGGGCCTGTAGGTTGCGGTTACTGGTCTTGGTCTGGTCGTCGTAACTACTACATCGGCACCACAGGTATTGATACCTTTGGTACTATGCACTTTACCTCCGACTTCCAAGAAAGAGATATTGTTTTCGGCGGTGACAAGAAACTTGTCAAGCTCATCCAAGAACTTGATGTACTTTTCCCCCTCAACCGTGGTGTTTCCATTCAATCTGAATGTCCCATCGGTTTGATTGGGGATGACATCGAAGCAGTTGCTAGAAAAACATCCAAAGAAATTGGTAAGCCTGTTGTTCCTGTACGTTGCGAAGGCTTCCGGGGTGTTTCTCAATCTTTGGGACACCACATTGCTAACGACATGGTGCGTGACTGGGTATTCACCAGAGCCGACCAAGCCAAAAAAGACGGTACACTCAAGTTTGAAGGTACTCCCTATGATGTAGCCATCATTGGTGACTATAACATCGGTGGTGATGCTTGGGCTAGCCGCATTTTGTTAGAAGAAATCGGCTTACGGGTAGTCGCTCAGTGGTCTGGTGATGGCACCATCAACGAGATGTTACAAACACCAAATGTGAAGATGAACCTCATCCACTGTTACCGGTCGATGAACTACATCAGCCGTCACATGGAAGAAGCTTATGGTATTCCCTGTACGAAATATGATTTAATGCAGTCTTATACCAAGATTTAGTCCAGATATGACTTTGCTTAATTTAAACATTGTTCTAAATGGACTAAATTTTAAGACACATTTAAGACACAATGAAAAGCAAGGCACAGGACGTTTTCGAGGATTTCACTCCGCCAGCATCTACCGATGGCAGCTATCTAGGAACGCAGAAACAAATGAAGGCTACTCGGCAGCATCTGGAACGCAAATTTGAGAAAGGTTTGGCAGACACCAAGGCTCGGCTCAAAGCCGCTAAGGTGAAAGTGGGTTTGGTCGTGGCACGAGAAACTATTCAATTGCAAGCATCCCTACCAATCAAGCCAGGCGATCGCGACACGAAAGGAACTGGTTTTAAGCAGTACAAGATTTCGCTAAATATCCCTGCAAGCTTGGACGGGTTGAAAACAGCAGAGGAAGAGGCAAACGAGCTAGGTAAGCTACTCGCTCGTAAACAGTTTGAATGGACTGATAAATATCTGGGTAAAATTGCTAAGGTTGGCAACAAACATCAAATTCTTGGTGATGTTTTAGAAGAGTTTGAAATTGAGTATTTCAAAACACGCAAATTAACAGAAAAAAGTAAACACACCTTTTCTTATTACAAGGACTATTTACGGCGATTGATTGGGCTAGATACTTTATTGACTCAATCGGAGGTTGATAAGAAACTTGCAGAGTTGACGGGAGATTCTGCTAAATACAGCGCAGTTAAATCGTTAAAGGTTTTAAAATCTACTCTTAATTTAACTAGTTTTACTCTTGAACAATTTAAAGCTACACAACCCAAAAGTCAGGCTAGGGACATTCCCAGTGATGAGGATATCATCAAATATTATGAATCTTTTCATCGGTACTCTTTGACTAGAAGCTTAACAATTAAAAAGAGTTGTTTAGACAGTTGGAAGATGTGGGAGTGGGTATATGGAATGCTTGCTACTTATGGACTACGCCCAAGAGAACTGTTTGTAAATCCTGAAATTGATTGGTGGTTGAGTCCTGAAAATAAAGATAATACATGGAAGGTTCACCCAGACACTAAGACTGGTTACAGGGAAGCTTTACCACTGCATCCTGAATGGGTTCACTTGTTTGATTTAAAAAAATTAGAGCCTTTGGAACTGTTAAAAGCTCAAACCGATGACAGAACTAGTTTTACAGATATCAACACTATTCGGGTTAATTGCTCATCATGGTTTAGGCGGGTAAATATTCCGTTTACCCCCTATGACTTGCGCCACGCTTGGGCAATTCGAGCGCATATTATGGGCATTCCAATTAAAGCTGCTGCTGACAATTTGGGGCATTCTGTAGAGATTCACACTGAGATTTATCAAAAGTGGTTTAGCTTGGAGAACCGGAAGAAAGTAATTAAGCAGGCAGTGGATAAAAAAGATGATATGGATGCGTTGAAGGAAGAGAATGCACGGCTAAGGGCTGAGGTGGAATATCTCAGGCAAGCTCTGGCACGGCATCAAATCAGTCAGGTGCTGTCTACTTAACTCACGACTGAATACTGTTTCTTAGCAGAGGTGCATCTCTATCTATTTAGCTTTTGAACTGTTAAACTAGCGTTGCTATCTTTTTGAGCAACATATTTAGAGAAAATGCCTATTTTTTTGGGAATTTATGTTAAAAATAGGCAGGTAGAAATTGTCTACATTCGCTAAAACCCGCTTTTAGCAAGGTTTTCAGCCGTCTACAGGCGTTTGTTTTCCTGGTTTCGCTGTAGACGCTTAATTGTTGCATTGCAACTGAATTGCCACCGCCCATGCAACCGCTTATTGTTTGGGTATAACGCTTCATTCACCCCACATGCAACCGCTTATTGTTCGGGTGTGGACGCTCAATTGTTCGGGTGTAGACGCATTGTAACCGAGTTGCAACCACCCATTAGAGGCACTATTGAGAGGTTATTATGGCACTTTGGGAACGCTTAAGTTCCTTGATGAAAGCGTCAATGGCTTTACCTGCCGTTGATTGCCTGCCAGTTTTTAGCTTGTTGAGCGTGCGATCGCGTGCCGCTTCATAGTCTGGTTGGCTAACGGCTTCGCTATTGGCTACAGTTGAGACTTCATTGGTTTGTCGCCCGGTAGTGCTAGGCTGCTCCTCCTCTACTACCGGGCTTTCGATTTTCCCCGCAGTTCCTCTAGTTGTGCATCAAAGTGCGATCGCAGTTCATTAAACCTTGCTTCTACCTCTTGCTTGAATTCTTGGATGTCTAGAGGTGTAGACGGCTCTACAATCCCTGCTAACATTCCCCTCAGCAATCTTGCAGCTGTCTGACTAAGGGATTTATCCTCGGAAATGTGAAACCCTTGCAGTGATTGCAATTCAGCGTCAGTAAGGCGAAATGAAATTATATTGTTTGGCTGTCCTGTAAGGGTATAGTTTAAATCTGGTTCCAAAAGTTCTATTAAGTCCTGCTCCAAAGACGGAAGCTCATCGTCTTGGATGGAAAACCAAGCAATCCTTGTATCGCCACCAGCTTCTAAAAAGTTAACGGCTCGGTGATGTTGGTAGAAACGTTTTTTAAGGTTGCTTGTCTTACCGATGTATAACAGCTTGTTAGACGACCAAATAAAATAAATAGCCGGGATGTCAGGCAATTTATTCTTGTCAATAAGGGGCAATGACGGCAGGTTAGAGCGTAACATCCCCACAACCACAGATGTCTTGTCTTGTCCAGTCACCTCAACCTGAGAAGCAATGAGCGCTGTCAAGTCATCTGGACAGCGAAAAGTTAACGATACAGACATAATTTTAATTGTCTTACCAGTGCATTACATCAGTCTAACATATACTGCAAGACAGTGTAAAACAAGTTGTGAGTTAATCCTTGACTTTAGTCTAACAATTGTATTACAGTATAGCCATGATGCCTAATTTAAGCGTAAGACACGCGGTTGAGCAAGTAAATCGTAGCGTCGTGTTGCTCCCTAGGTGCGATCGCAATTTGTTGCGAAATCTGCTTCAATGATTTCAGATACCTGATACGACAAATGAAGTCAGCGATTGAATGCGCCCTGGCAGGTGAAGACAGCAATCTTCCCCACCAGCACGACTTCCCCCTTACCAGTTAAAGCCACTAAGGAGGCAATAAAAATGATAGCGTCAGACGCGCCCACTTTGGGCAATTTTCGTCAAGCGCCGCAATTTTGGCGTTTGCGAGTTAGCAAAGAATTCGACAAGCCCGAATATTACATTGGTCAAACCGTGCTGCACAAGATAAAGGTGCGGCAGGGTGAAGTTTTGTACCCGGTAACAGTTTTGGGACTTTCCTGGACTGGCATGGACTGGCAGTACAAAATCTCGTTGCCGGAAGATCATCCTTGGTTTAAGCCAGATGACAATGAGCGGGAATGGGTTGATGACCGGGAGCTAGAGCCGATGTAATCAATTAAACATTCTATATTTGAAACGATCTGTAAACGAAGGCTTAGTAAATTCTGGGACGATTAAAACAGATATATGTGCCTTAGTTTACTATTCTAGTACTCAAATAGAATTTGTTAAGGAATATTACAAGTGATCCAACTGATCCAAGTGATCCATCCTGTGGATCACTTGTTTTTCCTTATCTGGTAACGGTTGTAGCCCCAAGTGATCCAAGTGATCCAAATGATCCGCCATTTTTGAGTTCTTCATAATTGAAAAATCCAAAATCGGTGGATCACTTGGATCACTTGGCTGAAACCCTATATCTGTCAATAGTTTGGATGTGATCCGTTCTTCCGGATCACTTGGATCAGTTGGATCACTTGTAATATTGCTTAACAATCGGCTTAATTAGCGCTTGATTGCTCTGGGCAAGCATTTGAGTTGTTTTTAGAGGTGATCCACGGAGGAACTTTGACAACGTGAATCCACGTTGTCAAACCCAAATCTTGAAGTTGACACCCCGAAAATGTGTGTGTCAAACCCAAATCTTGAAGTTGACACCCCGAAAATGTGTGTGTCAAACCCAAATCTTGAAGTTGACACCCCGAAAATGTGTGTGTCAAACCCAAATCTTGAAGTTGACACCCCGAAAATGTGTGTGTCAAACCCAAATCTTGAAGTTGACACCCCGAAAATGTGTGTGTCAAGCTGTGTATCAAATTTTCGTAGCTTTCAATGGCTACTTATTTCCACTGTGTGGTATTTGCGTCTGTGGACTAAAAAACAACCCCTGTTTGAGCCGGAGTTGTTTAACTTTTTCAAAACAATGAGAAATTTATATATGTCAAACATAGAATGGTTTGGTAATTTAGTGCAAGATGCACAGCGACATGACGGATACATCAACGCTACCAAGTGGTGCAAGCATTTTGAATATAGGCTTGATAGATGGAAGCGATTGCCAGAAACCAAAGCTAAGTTAGAGCATTTGAAAACTACACAGTCAAACGCTGAACCCTGGATTGTTGAGCGCGTAGGTAAAACTTGGGTGACTTGGGTTCACCCAATCATGGCAGTTCACCTAGCCGACTACCTCGATCCAGCTTTCGCCAACTATGCAGCCCAGATTGTTGTCAGATATGCCACAGATGACCCAACTCTCGCCGCTGATATTGCGTCACGCCAAAACACAGTAGAAGGGCTGGATGTCATCAACGAGGCAGTCCAGAAGCAATACAGCCTGATTTTTGGGCGCGATTGGCTCTGTGAAACAGAGAGAATTAAGTTTGATTTCTTAAATGAAACCCCTCGGATGAGAAACAAGTTATCAGAGCGGAACTTAGTATCTGTTTTAAACAATAAATTTGGATTGCCTTGCCAAGGGCTTGTTGTAATTCATCCGTTAAGTGAAGAGATGCTTCAAGATTTTTTAAAAGATAAATATCCCAACATTTATCAAAGGTTCCGTCAAATTGTTGAGATCCAGTCAGGACAGTACTTACACATACCACTAGTGGATGAAACTGCTCTATTTAGCTATTTCATCCTAGAGATTAATGATTGGGTAAGAGAGAAAGGCGGCACCGCGGACCCCTTTAGGTAGTGCGCGTAGAATAGCTGCTGACTTCCAACTTCCAACAGCTAGCTTGGGAAGTTGGAAGTTGCTGCAACGTGCAGCACCAACACCAGCCGCCGCCGATTGTGTACAAAAACGCCAAGCACTTGCAGTAGGCTTTCGGTAAATTGTCTGCAACGCGATTAACTTTCTAGGCACTCAACTCCCCGTGTCGGAAACGGAAAGCAAAACACTACGCCACATCCAAGAGATATCCGGTCACAATGACCTCGGCACACTGCAACGTTATCTTAAGGTGACACCCGAACAGCGGCGTAAAGCAGCTTCTGTGATTGGGTTTTAATGCAATTAGAAACCCTTAAGGGTTCTAAAATACGTTCTTAGACCCCTTAAGGTGCTAATAAATGATTTTTCATAAATCGCTTGTAACGTGCCGTGTCAGAAACAGAAAGCAATAAAGCAACATAGAACATGTTGATACCTTTAGGGTGTCAGCAAATACTGATTCGATTTTTTGTAAAAAGTTTCTTCGACCTTAACCCCAAAGAAACTACTGCATTGCAGCAGACCACCGCAGACGATGCAATATGCTCTACAGCAGAAAATGTTTTCTAATACCTTAAGGTGGTAAGAAAACACAAATGATCAACACCTGCGTCGGTATATTATCCCGAATCATTGTTTGCGTTTGCGGATGCATTGCGACCGGGGGGGGTCAGGCTCGACTAGTAATTCTATTGGGCATACTCCAGTAAGCCACAATTTGCAAATCAAATTACCATTTCACTAGAGTTTTGGATGTTTAAATCACAAGCTTTAAGACAAAAACAAGCCACACAAAATGCATAATTGTAAAACCATTGATATACAAGTATTTTAGCCTTTAATCCACCATATTCCCTGGTTGGAATATAATTTCTTCGGACCCACCAAGATTGCTGAATCTTTACGAGAAATTGCTTCTAAATTTGACGAAACAATCCAAGCAAATGCTGAGAAAGTGATCGCTAAGTATCAGCCTACCATGGATGCGATCGTTTCTAAGTATCGCCCCCGCTTGGATGGTAAGACTGTCGCTATCATGGTTGGTGGTCTGCGTCCTCGTCACGTTGTCCCCGCTTTCCAAGATTTGGGAATGAAGATGATTGGTACTGGTTATGAGTTTGCTCATAACGACGACTACAAACGTACCACTCACTACATCGAAAACGGCACCATCGTTTACGACGACGTTACCGCTTACGAATTCGAGGAATTTGTCAAAGCATTGAAGCCAGACTTAATTGCTTCTGGTGTGAAAGAGAAGTACGTTTTCCAAAAGATGGGTCTTCCTTTCCGTCAAATGCACTCTTGGGATTACTCCGGCCCTTATCACGGTTACGACGGCTTCGCTATCTTCGCTCGTGATATGGATTTGGCACTCAACAGCCCAACCTGGGGATTAATTGGCGCTCCTTGGAGCAACAAAACAGAAGCTAAAGCTAAAACCAAAGCCGCAGTTTAAGGAACTAGGAATAGGAGAGATTGAGGGAAAACCTGGGGTAAACACCCCAGGGGGGAGTGGGGAATTCAAACTTCAAAATTAAAAATTTCATGTAATGAGTGAATTTTGCATTTTGAATTTTGAAGTATATTCCCCCGACCTCATTCCCCAGTCGCAATTCCTCAACCGTAATCAATACAGTCAGCTTGGAGAACCGGAAATGCCTCAGAATCCAGAAAAAATTCAAGACCACGTAGAGTTATTCCACCAACCGGAATATCAACAATTATTCGAGAACAAAAAGCAGTTTGAAAATGGTCACGACCCCGAAGAAGTAAAACGGGTTGCAGAATGGACGAAGGGTTGGGATTATCGTGAAAAGAACTTCGCTCGTGAAGCTTTGACCGTTAACCCTGCTAAAGGTTGTCAACCCTTGGGCGCAATCTTTGCTGCTGTTGGTTTTGAAGGTACTCTACCCTTCGTTCAAGGTTCTCAAGGTTGTGTGGCTTACTTCCGCACCCACTTAACCCGTCACTACAAAGAACCATTCTCTGGTGTATCTTCTTCTATGACTGAAGATGCAGCGGTGTTTGGTGGACTGCAAAACATGATTGATGGCTTGGCTAACTCCTATCAACTATACAAGCCCAAGATGATTGCTGTCTGCACCACCTGTATGGCAGAGGTAATTGGTGATGACTTACAAGCTTTCATCAACAACGCTAAGAACGCAGGTTCAGTTCCTCAAGATTTCCCTGTTCCTTACGCTCACACTCCTAGCTTTGTCGGTTCCCACATCACTGGTTACGACAACATGCTCAAGGGTATTCTTTCTAACCTGACAGCAGGTAAGAAGAAAGAAACCAGTAACGGTAAAATCAACTTTATCCCAGGTTTTGACACCTATGTAGGTAACAACCGCGAAATCAAGCGGATTGCTTCCCTGTTTGGTTTCGACTACACCATCTTGGCAGACAACAGCGACTATCTGGATTCACCTAACACAGGTGAGTTTGATATGTATCCAACTGCAACTAAGCTGGAAGATGCAGCAGACTCAATTAATGCTAAAGCTACAGTTGCTCTGCAAATGCATTCTACCCCCAAAACCCGCGAATACATCGCTAAAGAATGGAAGCAAGAAGTTGTAGTTTCTCGTCCTTGGGGTATCAAGGGTACTGATGAATTCCTGGTTAAACTCAGCGAATTGACTGGTAAACCCATTCCCGCAGAATTGGAAATTGAACGCGGTCGCGCAGTTGATGCGATGACTGACTCCCACGCTTGGGTTCATGGTAAGCGCTTCGCTATCTACGGTGAACCAGATTTAGTTTACAGCGTTGTCAGCTTTATGCTGGAATTGGGTGCTGAACCTGTTCACATTTTGGTTCACAACTCCAACGAAGTATTTGAGAAAGAAATCAAAGAATTGCTAGCTTCTAGTCCCTTCGGTCAAAATGCAACTGTTTGGCCTGGTAAAGATTTGTGGCACATGCGTTCTCTGATGTGTTTGCTATCAGGTTAATTAAATTTATCATCTAGCAGGGAATAGGGAATAGGGAACAGGGAACAGGGTTGAAAATCCGCGGGCTTTGGTGCCGTACTCTCCCTGCTAACACACCCTCGTATATATCTATTTAATACTATGTTTGCCCCTTTTTGGTAGTTAGCAGAGTGTTAAAAACTACAAACGAGCCTAGGGAAAAAACGGCGCTAGCATAAAAAACTGCTTGTATTCCCCAAATTGCATCGATAATGCTTCCTAGCAGAGGGCCGAGGGTTTGTCCCCATGACTGAATTGTTGAGTTGATTCCCATAAAACCAGCGCGAGATTCTTGAGAAGAAAGCATTGCTAATGATGCTTGTGTGGATGGAAACGCCATACCTTGAGCTGCTCCCAACAAAAAAATGGGAATTAACAATAGCCAAACGTTATGAATTGTCGGGATGATGAATAATCCTAAACTGGAGAGAATAAAGGAAATTTTAATTAGTTGAATTTGGGAGAAATGGCGCATTAATAATTGTAATTGTGAAGCAACTAAAGCTAGAGATAATGATAAACTAGTTAAAATAATGCCAATTACTAATTCGGAAGCACCAAGCTGATTGCCGGCGAAGATGGGGATATAAGTTAGGCAGGCTCCTACTTGCAACATGAATAAAGACATGACTGCAAATAATAATCCTAATACTTGGCGATTGTTAATGCTGCTCCAAGTATTTCTTAAATAATTTTTGATTTGGAAATTTTGGACATTATGTTCTGTTCTGGGCAATTTTAGTGTGGTTAACACCATGATGGCTACGGGAATGGCAAATAAGGCGGTGAGAAATGGAAATCGCCAACTAAAAGATGCTAATACTCCACCAAGGAGGGGAAAAATTGCTGAACTAATGCCGTTTAAGCTAGCAACAAATCCCATGACGGAGGTTAACTTTTTTCCTGTATAAAGGTCACTAATAATGGTAAGTTGCAGAGATTCTAAACTAGCTGTGCCAATTCCTTGCAAAAATCGCCACTCTATTAAACTGCGAAAATTAGGAGCAAAACTGCTTAAGGCTCCACCCAACGCAAATAATAGAAGTGAGGGCACAAGTACTTGTTTTCTGCCAAAAGTATCAGCTAGAACTCCAAAAATCGGGGTAACAATTGCACCTGGAAATTGAAATAATGTTGAAACTAAAGAAACGCGATCGCTAGAAATATGAAAAAATTTAGCGATGGTTGGCAATGCGGGATTATAAATTGTTCCCCCGATAATTGCCATTAATGTTAATAAAGTAATAATGTAAAAATTTTTGTCTTGGTGTAATTTATTCATGCTGTTACAAATATATTTTCATGTATTTTATACTACAGCTTTTAACTAGGCTCTACAATTATAGTTTAAGGCTTATTCATGCAATTGCAAAACGCTTGTAGAGACGTTGCAATGCAGCGTCTCTATACTAAAAGCAGTTTTTAATCAATAGTAATTAAGCAATATCCCACTCTAGATAGAGTTCTTTAAAACTACGGTTCATCAAGGCGGGGATATAAGTTAGTTTTTGATTGGGTCGCAGTCGGAGATTTGGTAATTTTGATGATAATATTTCCAGTGCAATTCGTCCTTCTTGACGGGCTAAATTGGAACCAATGCAATGATGTAGCCCATGACCAAATGCGAGATGATTGGCAGTTAGTTGTTGGAAACGTTCAATTTCAAAACTATCTGCTTGATTATATTGTTTTTCATCTCGGTTAGCAGAACCATACATCAAAAACAGCCGACTACCCGAAGGTAATGTGACTCCTGCTATTGAAACTTCCTCGGTGGTGGTGCGAATCATGGCTGGTACAGGAGCGTCATATCTGAGAGCTTCTTCTATCGCAGCCGGAATGAGTGATGGTTTTTCACTAATAGCTTGCCATAACTGTGGTTGCTCTAATAAAAGTTTGATAGTGCTAGCAATTAAATGACTAGTAGTTTTATGTCCAGCTAATATTAATCCGCATAAAACTATGACCATCTCATTCATACTTAAATCAGAGTCTAAAATCCCACTGATTAAGTCATTTTGAGGATTTTGGCGTCGTTTTGTGATTAAATCTGCAACGGCGTGCTGCATAGACACAAAACTAGTAGCACATTCTAATTGAGCTTCTGGTGTGAGTTGAGATGATAATAATGCTGTCATATCAATACACCATTTTTTGATGTTGTGCATCATCTCCAAAGGCACACCATACATTGTGAGAATTACTTCCAGTGGTAGCGGATAGGTAAATTGTGTAACTATATCAACTTGACCATCGTTGATAAAATTGTTGACTAATCTGTTAGCAATGACGCGAATTGAATCTTCTAATACTTGCAACTTTTCTGGTGCAAAAACTTTCATAAAAGGAGCACGCAAGCGTTTATGCAAATCGCCATCACTATTAACTAAGTCAGCAACAAAGGGAAAGCCTTTTCTCAGGACTTGAAATACTTCGGGAGTAAAGTTAACAATGGGCTGGAGGTTATCGGCTGAGGAAAATTTAACCGGGTTTTTGAGGACATTTAAAATGTCTTCATAACGAGTGAGAACATAGCCATTTAAGATAGGGCTATAAAATAACGGCGCTTCGTTTCTAGCTTGTTGAAAAAAGGAATAAGGGTCGTCAAGTTGTGGCTGCACAAATGGTTGAAATTCCTCTTTGAGGTGAGGACAAGTTGTTTGTGCAGATGGAGTGAAATCTTTGCTAGTCATGATTTTTATTACTGGTAAATTAATTTTAGTTAAAAGCAACCTGGAGATTTTTAGGGCCGTGAAACACGATATTGTTTGCCCATGCAATGTTTTTGTCTATTAAGCGCAACTGGGGTAGACGATTAAGTAGAACATTCAAAGCGATTTGCGCCTCAGATCTTGCTAAAGCCGCACCGAGACAAAAATGAATACCGCTACCAAAGCCGGAGTGCTTACCGTCTTGGCGCTGGATATCAAGAATATCGGGGTCGGGAAAGCGTGCGGGATCGCGGTTAGCAGAGCCGAGTATTAAGCCCACGCTGTCACCACATCGAATCAATTTCCCGCCGATTTCGATATCTGCAAAAGCCCAGCGCGAAACCATTTGAACGGGGCTGTCATAACGGATTAGTTCCTCTACAGCACCTGTAATTAATTCGGGATGAGAGCGGAGTAATTGCAAAGTTTCGGGATGACGCAGCAACGCCAGCGTTCCTTTGGCAATAAGATTGATTGTGGTTTCGTGACCTGCAGTGAGAAGATGAATACATGTGGCGAGAATTTCTTCATCGTTCAGTTTATTGTCTTCATCTTGGGCTTTGACTAGGGCTGTGATCAAATCCTGGCGTGGTTCTTGGTGACACTCGGCGATCGCTCTTTTAAAATATGTAATCAAACCCCAAGTGGCTTCTTCAGCTTGAGCATAAACTGCTGGTGAAGGAGTCAGACGAGAGGCGCTGGCGTGTTGCAAAGCTAACGCCCATTCTCGGAATAACGGGCGATCTTGGGGATTTACACCTAGTAATGTGGCAATTACTGTGACTGGTAGAGGGAAGGCAAAATCCTCAACCAAATCCATCGCACCTTTGTCTTGAACTTGGTCTAGGAGATGATCGGCGATGTCCAAAATCGCCGGGCGGATGTTTTCGACCATTTTCAAAGAAAAGACCTTGTTAACGAGCGATCGCAGTCTTGTATGGTCTGGTGGATCACGAAAAACCATCCAGTTGTTAACCATTGACTGAAATCCCCGATATGCAGCCGGTACTGGTGCCCCTTCGCCATCGTTGCGGACTCGCGCCGCTTCACGCCCAAATTTAGGGCTTTCCAGCGCTTGGATGACGTCTTGATAGCGAAACAGATACCAGCTACCGGGTAGCTTTGGGTTGGCGGAAATTCCCCAATGAACGGGGTCTTCCTCTCGATAGCGGCGGTAGAATTTGTACGGGTCTTGGATCACTTCTGGGATAAATGGGTTGAGTCTTTCAATTGTGGAAATGGTCATGGGGAGGGAGGTGGGGAGGTGGAGAGGTGTGGGGGGTGTGGGGGGTGTGGGGAGGTGGGGAGGTGGGGAGATGGGGAGGTGTGGGGAGGTGGGGAGGTGGGGAGGTGTGGGGGGTGTGGGAGGTGTGGGGAGTGTGGGAGGTGTGGGAGGTGTGGGAGGTGTGGGGAGGTGGGGAGGTGGGGAGGTGTGGGGGGTGTGGGAGGTGTGGGGAGTGTGGGAGGTGTGGGGAGGTGGGGAGATGGGGAGGTGGGGAGATGGGGAGGTGTGGGGGCTAAATTTTTTGATAAACTGCTGATGTTGGGAAATTGTCTAGAGGTGGCAATTCCAGGGGGTATGGTAATTGTGAGAGCATTTGTGTGATTTGGTCGTGTCCAAAGCGTTGCACTTGTTTGACGGAGGGTCTGGATTCTAGGCGTCGGACGTAATCTGTGAGTCTGGGTAGGTGTTTGTAGTTGTAAACTGTGCGTAAATAAGTCAGGGTGGGAGCAGCAGCGCAGTCTGCTAGGGAAAATTCTTCACCTGCTAGCCAAGTGCGTCTATTTAAGCGATCGTTGAGGAAAGCGCATCCGGTTTCTAAGAGTCGTTTTGCTTTGAGAACTTTTTCGCTACCCCGCTCTTTGATGGGGATTTGGGTATCTGCAAAGAGTGCTTCCCGTCCACCGTTGATGTAGATATCAATGATTCGCTCTAGTAGACGAACTTCTAAAGCTAGTTCTGGTTGTTGGGGAATCAGGCGAGTTTGGGGTTGAAAGTGTTGGTCGAGATATTCAATAATGATGCTGGACTCGAATAATGTTTGATGGTGATCGGTGATGAGTGTGGGTATTTTACCAAAAGGGTTGATTTGCAGATAGTGCGATCGCGCTTCAGGATCGAAAAGATTGACTTCAACGGGTGTAAAACTTATGCCTTTTTCGTAAAAAGCAATCAGCACTCGTTGACAATAAGACGAGGCGATCGCGTAATAGAGCTTCATGTTAGTCATGTGACAAAAAATTTAAAATAAGTTCAGAAATTTCCGCGCACACGGTCAATCAATGTCGCTGGGTCTTGAGGTAGGTTGTCACTTCTCCAAGCGACATGTCCATCAGGTCGGACTAAAACATAATCTCGCTCGTAGAGTTTGGCAATTTCTGGATTGTCGATTTGTATACTTGCAAAGGGTATGCCTTTTTGGTTGCAGACTTGCTCCCAGGTTTCGACTCCCTGTGCTTTTGAGAAGCACATCAGTACAAAATTGTGACCAAACAAATCTATAGTTGATTTACCAGACTCTAACCAAGCGTGGGGTGCGCGACAACCGGGGTAGCTACTTTGTCTCCATTGGTGGGGGTCGTTGGTCGGTGGTGGGGAGTCGTCAGGGATGATTGCTTTTGACTCATAACGGAAACCAAAGTGAACTCCTTGTGACTCAAATTCCCGCCGCACATCACCGCGATTCATGTTTTCAGCCATTTGTTGACGCGCCTGCTGACCTGCGGGCGAGTCGTTCATAATTTCTGGATGGAGGGTACGTTTGAGAGTACGCTGAAGATTGACGTGAGCCTCTTCCATGTTGCGAACAGCGATTGGACGCCGTTCGGTTTCATAGGTATCGAGGAGGTGGGAACCAGCCCAGCCCTTGAGAGTAGCAGCCAATTTCCAACCGAGATCAACTGCATCAGCGATACCGGTATTCATCCCGAAACCACCAGAAGGTGAGAGAGTGTGAGCCGAATCACCAACAAAAAAGATGCGATCGCAGCGAAAATGTTCAGCAACGCGATGTGTTAAATGCCATTGCATACTGGAGAGTATTTCTATGGGTGTATCCATACCCAATGCTTCTTGCACAGCTTCTACCGGGTCGCGCTGTTCTCCGTCTTCCTGGGGAACTGCTGTTAAACGGTATAAGCCTTTACCGTCAATTGAACGCAGGGGATACCGTAATCGTTTGGGATTCACTAAATAAAATACCAATGCTTTACGTGTTCCCAAGACTTCTGGTAGCTGGGGTGCTTGAAAGAGAATATTCTGAAATACACGGGTGTGGTGATATGCAGGTGCTTTTATACCACATTTTCTGCGTATTAGGCTTTTAGCACCATCACAAGCCACTAAATATTTGGCATTGATTTTTGCCGTATTTTCACTAGTTAAATATGTGATATCTGCATGAACGCCGTCATTTGTTTGCTCAAAGCTGTCCAGGCGACAACGCAGATTCACCGGCCCGTACGGGTGTTGACCCAAATTTTTGACCAATAGTGGGAGCAGCCAATGTTGGGGACAGGGATGCTCTGGCTCTGGTGTGTAGTCTGGTAAAGACCGGGTGCGATGAGACGGAAAATGGAGCCGAAAAATTTCGTAACCACCGACAGCAGTAACCCAGGCGATGTCTAAAGGGTGGTCATCAGGCCAGCCAGCATCACGCACCTGCTGGGCGATACCCCAACGCCGACAAAGTTCCATCGAGCGAGGGCCGACAGTACCGACTTTCGGGTGAGTAATTATCCCGTCGGATTCCTCAACTAGGATACAATCTATACCTTGATAGCGGAGTTCCAGAGCGATCGCTAAACCGACAGGCCCGCCACCGACAATCAAGACATCTGTTTCAATAGTAGTTTTATTCATAGGGATTAGGGGCTAGGGGCTAGGGGTTAGGAGTGAAATCAAATCATCTCCTGATTCAACAACGCCTGTTAATGAAGCAG
Source organism: Fortiea contorta PCC 7126 (assembly GCF_000332295.1). Taxonomy (GTDB): domain Bacteria; phylum Cyanobacteriota; class Cyanobacteriia; order Cyanobacteriales; family Nostocaceae; genus Fortiea; species Fortiea contorta. Next base: position 246,331 of record NZ_KB235931.1, read on the forward strand.
CCGTTGCGGATTTTTGGCTAAATCTGCAAAGAATTTTGTATAAAAATCAAACATGGACGTCACGGTGCTGTGAATAGCGTCACATTCTCCGGCTCGCTGGGATAAATTTTGAAACCGACGGGCGATCGCTTCACAGGCAACCTCTGGTGTAGGAATATACATAGGCATAGCAATTTCAAAACTGGGGCCTGCTGTTTTACCGCGTTTACCGGAAGGCATACTGACTAACAATTCACCCAAAGGACGCATCATCCCTGTCATCACGTCAATGGCTGCATTCATGATTTTCGAGCGTCTGAAGCTAGCGGTGGGTGTTAACCCGAAGTGCTGTACCATCAGTTGCATCATCAAGAAATAGCACTCATCAAAAATTTGCATCACCGCACGAGTTTCGGGGATCGTCACAATGTTGGTGTTGCCATCTCGATAGTGCAGTGTGGGATTACGCAAGGCGGGATAGGCAGGATTCCACGGTAATGTGGAAGTGGTGCTCACATGCTGTTGAGCTAAGGCTTGGGCGATGCGACAGTATTGCTGGAAGTGGGATTGAGCAAACTGAGGTGAGTTGGGATTGCATCCTTCTCCTTGCTCAACAATTAAGTTGATGGCAAACAGCGCACTTTCCACATCATCAACTTGCAATTGATAATCTGGGTGAAGTTTGTTAAAGTCCTCACGCAGAAATAGATGATGCTCACCGCCAACAAGACCTTTTTTAACAATGAATAAATCTGGGATATTTTGAATTGCTGCTTGAATTTGCCGATATAACTCACTTAAAGAACCGTAGCCGTGGAGGCGATTTGCTGTCGGGTCGTTGCTATCGGTATCTGCGGCTAAATCTGCTTCCAGAAAATCAGGCCATTCAAAACGCATGAACCGCTGTATGGTTGCAGTGCTGAAGGGTTCGAGGGCAAAGTCAACATCTATAGGAAAATGTTGATTAATCTCGCTAAAGTTAGGAACTGCAGCGTAGAAAGGCTCACCCATCGCCATGAGAATGTTGTTGACCATTAAAAAGTGGATCATTTCCTCGTGGGAAATTTCCAGCAACACTCCCCGTATCCCGTAGTCTCGTCCTTCTTGACCATTACCACAGGCTAGATGTAGCTGTGCTTGTGTCCACAAACCGCGACGGACATATTCTTCTCCAGTCACGTAGTTGGGAATGGAATAAGCTGCATAGATGTATTGCAGCATGACTGCTATTTCTATTTCTGCAGCATGTCGCAAAGCCGCAACTAATTCATCACGAGTCTGGATGGTGCGCTGAGTGCGCTTTGGTAGGGCTGGAGAATCGGGGACATAACCCAATTGCTGCTGGTTGTGCAAGAACTTTCGTAAAAGCATTGCTTTTGGTTGCGATAAATCTCGTGATGGCGGCATGTAATAGGTCTTGTGGCGATTTTCGGGGTCGCACATTTGCCACATCAAACGGGCGTAGGTTTCAACTTTGCAACGGTCAGCGAGACTGAAAACTTCTGCTTTCATGAACGAGAAACATAGCTCGTAGTAAGCCAAAATGTGCTCATAGATGAAGTTGAAGTCTACGGCGTCGTCTTCAATATCTTGTAAGTGCCAGTCATCAGGTAGTACCCGGATAGCGAAGAAACCTGCACCAGACCAGAAACCAAGTAAATCATTGTCATCGTTAGCAATGATAGCTTGATCGGGATGAGAGTGATCGCCCAACGCCGACGGTAGCTGCTCAGACCATTTGCGATTTTGGGTTTCTTGAATCCATCTGTCGCCATCATTTTGGAAACTGGTCACAGGTTCTGTCGATAGTAACACCCGCGTAGTTCCTGGCTGAATGCCATGTAAAGTCACCCATCCCCGCCCTTGCTCGTTAGTTGAAACCACACATGTAGTGGCAAAGCTATCAATTTCCTCCCGTTTACCCGGTTTGAAATGTAATATATTCAGTTCCGAACTAGGAGGGAAGTGAAAAGTTTGACCGATGTTGGCTGGGTCTTGCTCAAATTTATAGCGTAGATGAGGTAATGCTCTGGGGTTGTAGAACTGGTGTAGGTAGACCGCCTCGACTGGTGCAGGACGCCCCCGCACAAACGAGCGGATTTCTACTTCTGTGGCAGAATCAACTTTTCGGGAAACTGTTCTCCAATTAGGAAACTCTAAAAATAGACAACTTTCATCTACCTGGAGATTGATTTCTTTTTCTTGGGCGAGAATTTGTCCTTGTGCATCGACAATACACAAACCCTGGTGCTCAATTTCGTCACGCAGATTTTCCCAAGGTGCGGCTAATGGGACATCGACAATGCCGCTGGTGAGTTGATGTGCTTCTAGTTGGTAAGCTTGGGAGGGGATTCTGGCTATTAACCGTTGAGTGGAAACAGTACGTAATTGCAACTCACCAAGGTCAAGTTTAGCAGCGATCGCATGAGTTGGCCCTGGCCCCGGTTTCATTGCCCGCCCCACACACGGTACTGCTGTCACCATATTCAAACTCACGCCTTGAGAACTAACCTGGACACTCAAGTTAGAAAGCTTTTTTGCAGATGCATCTTGGCTAGGAGTCAGCAACCGACCATGAGGGTAAGTACTCATCTCGCCCTCACACCACAAACCAATGCTTCCATGCAGTTCCCAGAAACTGGGCGAGTCTGGCTGTACTGGGGCTGACATATTGCTCAAGCTGAACTGCACAACTAACCCCAAAACATGATGACACTTCATCGCTTCTTGTAGCAAAGATACCGTTGGTGAGAGTGCTGACTCTTCGCCCCACAATAAATCTGCTGCAGTTTTAGAGATGGTGAATTGATGTACAGCCGCACGCTGAAACTCACTATTGAGGCAGTGGTCAGGTAATTCCCGGATATGATGGAAGTCTTGCCAACGGGCGGGTTGCATACCTGCAACAGGAGCAGAGATCAAATTCGGGACTTGATGGGAACTGCCCTGGCGTCCGCAGGTCAACTGTCCTACCATAATTGTGGTTGTCCAGTTGGATGCAGGATCGCAATCAAAAATGCGCGCACGATTGAAGCTTGTACCCAAGTATTCATTGTAATGACCCCACATCTCCACACTGCGTCCCACTATCGGGTCTTTGTGGTCAATCTCGCCGAACTCTGGTTGGGCGCTGATAATTTTGGCATCAATTGCAAAGTGTCCGTTACCCCCGAAATCCCACCCCATCGCCATACTAAAAGGGCCTTTCTCATCCCATTCCCCCTGGGTGTTAAACCGTGGCCCCAAATCATACAGGTATTTGTGAAACTCAGATAAAGAACGGCGATGATCAAAGGGAACCCCATTCATATACACAGTATTTGTACTGAGGTCAGCTAAACCATTTTTGTTGCCTGTGGGCGCGTGGATGCGGGCGGAGCCGTGAAAATGGAGGCGGGGGAAGTTTAGGATGCTCATGGGTGGGGAGTGTGGGGGGTGTGGGAGGTGTGGGGAGGTGGGGAGATGGGGAGGTGGGGAGGTGGGAGGTGTGGGGGGTGTGGGGAGTGTGGGAGGTGTGGGGGGGTGGGGGAGAAATGACTAATATTTCATGTCCACTGCTCCAAGCTTGTGTTTATTTTATACTTGGTAATCTAGGAAAATTTACTTTGGCGGTGGCAACTAAGGGGGTGGGGGTGGTGAATTCTTTGACAGGTTGATGGGCGACGATATCGTATACTGCTTCGACTGAGGATTCAACGGCGCCTTGAAGCCAAGCGGGAAATCGAGAACAGTGTTCGCCTGCGAAGAAAAGCGTTTTTTGGGGTCTGGCGGCTTCTAGGTAGTGGATGTGATGGTTAGATTCGCTGGTGATGTCGCCGCCCCAGGGAATGGAACACCCGCCCGCGCTCCACTTGTAATTACCCCAGGCGATCGTTGCTGTATCTAGGAGCATACCGGGTTTGTCAATTTCTGGGTGCAGCTTGCTGACGGCTTTTTTGACGTAGATGTAACGATCTGAATCGGACATCATGCCTAATTTGTCTGCATCGTCGCCAATGGTGTAGCTAGCTAAGAGCGTGCTACCGTCTGTAGTATTGTTTTTGACAGAAGGGTAGTAGATTTGACGGATGCCGTCATCGCTGAATGAGGCTCCACCCTTGATTTCTGCTTGCTCCCAGAATGGTTGGGTGCAGTGAAACAGCACCTTGGTGGCGGGACAGTATACGGTGTTGTGGAAAGCGGCTAGTTTATCGTTATCAAAGCCGCTCAAGTCCATTTGACGCACTATGGAAAAAGGAATGGTACATAATACGTAGTCACAGCTACGTGTACGCAGTTCTCCTTCTTTGAAGAATGATACTTCCACGTAGTCAGCGTGTACATCTAAACCAACTACTTTTTGGTTACACTGGACGGGATTTTTCAGGGCTGCGGCTAGACGGTAGATGAGCTGATCTATCCCTCCGTCTAGTTGTAATAAATCGTGGCTAGTCTCGACCAGGATATCACTAAGGAACATGTCAAGCGCTTTGCTGCACCGCGCTCTTAAACTGGGGTTGGCTTTGATGAAACTGTGGAGGTCTATAGTTTCGCCATCATCATCGAAATATGGCTCTAAATCTAACCTCTCCAATTCATCCATCAATTTTAAAGACAGGTCACACTCTAAGCTGTGGCGCAAATCCCCTGGGGATATGGTGTCAACGATGGTCTTAAACCACGCGGCAAAAAGCTTAGTCTTTTGACTGTAGCGCGGATCAGCGAAAATCTTAGGATATTGCTGTGGGAATATTTGGGGTGCATCTTTCATCCGAAAGACTTTACCTTGCATATTAATCAGCGCATTTTGCTCCTCGAACACGGTGACAAACTTGCACAGTTTATCACTCAGCCCCATTTCCTGTATGTAGTGTAGGACATGTTTGTGTTCGCTGGGGATACGCATTGCTCCCAGTTCTCCATAGGGTGATTCTGGACTATCTCCGAAGTGATGAGTCCAGACTCGCCCGCCAATTCTGGGGCTACCTTCCATGATATCGACGCGGTGGCCTAGACGCTCCAGCTCATAGGCTGCTACCAAACCTGCAATACCAGCACCCAAGATGGTGATTTGCTTGGGTTCTTGGGGATTTGCTAGCTTGCACATAGCAAGCATTCTTTTGATATCCATTCTTACTCCGAATTTGCTATCAAAACCGCGAATTATTGTTGCGTTGTTAAGCTTTGCTGAATCAGGGGTTAGGGGGTAGGGGTGATGGGGTGGTGGGGAGTGTGGGGAGTGTGGGGAGTGTGGGGAGTGTGGGGAGATCAGAGAAAAAAAGAATTAAAGAATTTATGCTTACGCTTGTGATCTTCTCCGTCTTCCCAAGCCTCCCACACCTCCCACCCTTCCTAATCCCTCATCCCTCATCCCTGCCATAAAGTCCTGACTACGAACTCAGCAAAATTAAATGCTTTGGGTTTTTACTGTAGGAATTGTGCCAATTGTTCTAATTTTTCCCAGGCTAGTCCGCTGTGGAGAATTTCTCTGGCAATGATTATGGCTTTGGCGAAGGTGTCAAAATAGTCGCTGGAGTCAGGTAATAATTCACTGGTGTAGAGTGCTAGGGCTGTATTTAAAATTACTACATCTTGCTGGGGTTGAGTACCTTTACCTTGTAAGACGGCTTTGAGGATGTCTGCGTTTTCTCGGACATCTCCGCCTCTGAGTTGGCTGGTGGGAGCGGGGTTTAAACCTAGGTCTTGGGGGTCTAGTGCTAGCAGGTGCATTTTTTGATTTGACACCACAGCTAAGTCTGTTTTGTCGGCTAACCCGGCTTCATCTAATTTTTCCCGTCCATGAAGCACGATCGCTCGCCGAGTTCCTAGTTGATATAAAACTTGGGCGAAGGTTTCGACTATTGTCGGGTCGTTGACACCTACAACTTGTCCTGTTGGACGCATGGGATTGATTAGAGGCCCGAGGAGGTTAAAGATTGTCCGCACTTTCAAGGCTGTTCGCAGTGGTGCGATCGCTTTTAAGGCTGGGTGCCAATCTGGTGCAAACAAAAAGGTAATCCCAACTTCTTCAACGGCTTCTTGAGTTCTTTTGGTGCTGGTTTTGAAATTTAAACCCAAGGCTTCTAATACGTCCGCTGATCCAGTTTTACCTGATGCGGAACGATTGCCATGCTTGGCAACTTTTACCCCAGCCGCAGCGGTGACGAAGGCAACGGCTGTGGAAATATTAAAGGTTGATGCTCCGTCTCCACCAGTACCGCAAGTATCAACCAAGGCTGATTGACCAACAACGCGATCGCGCAAGGTGGCTTTTAATGATTGGGAGTATAACACTTTCACCATACCTAACAATTCTTCGGCAGATACTCCCTTGGCCTGAATTGCTGCTAAAATCGCGCCGGAAATCACTGAGGGAATGGCTTCTGCTAACCAACCATACATTAAATCAGAGGCTTGGGAAACCGAAAGTGATTGCCGGTCTAGCAATTGCTGCAGTAATGCAGACCAATTAACAGCGTCGTTGCTTAAAGCATTTTTGCCAACACTGATGTTTGCGGTAATTATATTGGTCATGGGAATGGGGAAGGGTGGGAGGTGTGGGAGGTGTGGGAGGTGTGGGGGGTGTGGGAGGTGTGGGGGGTGTGGGAAGGGTGGGAGGTGTGGGGGGTGTGGGAGGTGTGGGGGTGTGGGGGTGTGGGGGTGTGGGGGTGGGGAAGGAAGGAGAAGATCACAAGCGTAAGCATAAATTTTTTAATTCTTTTTTTCTCTCATCACCCCACACTCCCCACACTCCCCACACTCCCCATCACCCCATCACCCCATCACCCCACCATCCCTAGAAGCCACTGTCTGCACATCTTTATCACCGCGTCCTGAGCAGTTGAGTACAATCCGAGGACTATCGGTTAGCTGTGGGCAAAGAGTTTCTAAATATGCGATCGCATGTGCTGTTTCCAGGGCTGGGATAATGCCTTCTAGTTGTGCGAGGCGTTGAAATCCTGCTAGGGCTTGTTCGTCGGTGACGCTGTGATATTCAGCCCGCCCAATATCTTGCAAATAACTATGTTCAGGGCCGACTCCGGGATAATCTAAGCCAGCACTGATAGAATGGGCTTCGATAATCTGGCCGTCGTTATCTTGTAATACATAACTCATGGCTCCGTGCAATACCCCGACTCGTCCTTTGGTGAGGGTTGCTGCGTGTTTTTGGGTGTGAATACCTTCACCAGCGGCTTCAACGCCAATGAGACGCACGGAAGGTTCATCGACAAATTCATGGAATAACCCGATGGCGTTGGAACCGCCACCAACACAAGCTAGGAGAATATCTGGAAGTCCTCCCCATTTCTCCATCGCTTGAGCACGAGTTTCTTTACCGATGACTGCGTGAAAGTCTCGCACCATCATGGGGTATGGATGGGGCCCGGCGACTGAGCCTAAAATATAGTGGGTGGTTTCTACGTTTGTCACCCAATCCCGAATTGCTTCTGATGTCGCATCTTTGAGGGTTCCGGTTCCGGCTTCCACTGGTCGCACTTGTGCCCCCATCAGCTGCATCCGGAAGACGTTGAGAGCTTGTCGCTCCATGTCGTGGATGCCCATGTAAACTACGCACTGTAAGCCAAATCTGGCACACACTGTAGCGGTGGCTACACCGTGTTGACCTGCTCCGGTTTCGGCGACGATGCGCTGTTTGCCCATGCGCTTTGCTAACAGCACTTGCGCTAGTGCGTTGTTAATTTTGTGAGCGCCTGTATGGTTTAAGTCTTCGCGTTTGAGATAAATCTGCGGCCCTGTACCATCAGGTTTAGCGTAGTGCTCGGTTAGCCGTTCCGCAAAGTAAAGGGGTGTGGCGCGCCCAACGTAGTCTCGCAGCAAGGCTTGCAACTGTTGTTGAAACAGTGGGTCAACTCGGTATTGCTTAAATGCCGATTCTAACTCAATCAGGGCTGACATTAATGTTTCTGGTACGTACTTACCCCCAAATTGACCAAATCTGCCGTTGGCATCGGGTTGCTGACTGAGCAATTGAGTTGCGGATTGAATCTGCTGTGTATTTAATAACATTAAATTTGCCTAATAATACTGTAATGGGGAACTGACTGAGTTTTTTCTCTAAATCAAGTATGATTCCTGTATAAATTTGGCTGTAGAGAGGTAGCCTTGCCATGTTTCTACTATTGGTCTGGTGTAATTGATGTTTTCAAATCCCGACACAAATCTTTAATGGAGCGCAACCCCCGATATGGTGTACTTTCGGCTAAACGTTCCACGAAGGCACTGCCGACAATCACGGCGTCTGCGCCCCATGTTTTCATTTGTCGTGCCTGTTCTGGCCCGGATATGCCGAAACCAACGCCTATAGGTTTATCTGTGACATTACGGATTTGCTGTAGCACATCTTTAACACGGTCTTGGATGTGGGAGCGCATACCGGTGACGCCTGTGACGCTGACTAAATAAATAAATCCTCTTGATTGACTAGCGATCGCTTTTATGCGTTCTGGAGAACTGGTAGGGGTGACTAATAAGATGACTTCAATTCCTACAGCGTCGGCGAGTTCTAACAAGTCGCTGGCTTCGTCTAAAGGTAAATCAGGGACGACTAATCCTTTAATTCCAGAGGCTGCAGCTTGTTTGAGAAAGGAAATTTTGCCTAGGCTCAAAATAGGATTGTAGTATGTGAAGAGGATAATTGGCGATCGCAAAGTGTGAGTGACTGTTTGAGCTAGTTCTAATACATCAGCTAAACGTGTACCATGTTTGAGCGCCCTGGTTGCAGCGGCTTGAATCACTGGCCCGTCAGCCAAGGGATCTGAATAAGGTACCCCCAATTCAATCAAATCAGCCCCACTGGAGTCTAAAACTCGTAAGGCTTCTGCTGTAATTTCCAAATCGGGGTCGCCAGCTGTGACGAAGGGAATTAACGCACACTGTTTGCTGGCTCGCAAAGATTCAAAGCGTTGAGAGATAGAAGTCATTCTTAATAAACCAGTGATAGCAGGGGATAGGGGATAGGGGATAGGGAATAGGGGATAGCGTCAAAACTCAGTTGGTGTCTGGGTTTTATATTCGGTTTATGCCCTAAGCTATCGTCAGGTAGCTATAGTTCTATTTCCCAAGTAAGTTGTTGAGTGTAGCGGAAACACTTTCTGTTGCTATAGCCATAGCCACATAGGTGAGGACATAAACTAAAGATAAAATGCTTACACAAAGCGACTTTCAACCCTGTTGCCTGTTGCCTGTTCCCTGTTATATTTGCAATAATGATTTGACGGCTTGTTCTATATTAGTTTGCTTGACTAGGGATTCTCCTACCAGAACAGCTTGAACTCCCGCATCGGCGACAAGGGCTAAGTCGGCTGATGTGTATAAACCAGATTCGCTGACAACTGTAATTCCTAAACTTTTTAAGCTTTCCCGACGCTGTGCTAATAAGCTTTGAGTTGTTTCTAAGCTAACACTAAAGTCTTGAAGATTGCGGTTATTAATTCCTAACAATAGCACATTTGTTAATGTTAGTACGCGGTCAAGTTCAGCTAAAGTATGCACTTCTACTAAAGCAACCATTCCTAAACTCTGAATTAATTGGATAAAATGTTGCAGAGTTTGATTAGATAAGATAGCAGCAATCAATAAGACTGCATCTGCTCCATTAATTCGTGCCAAATAAATTTGGTAGGGATCAATAATAAACTCTTTGCATAATAACGGTAGTGCTACGTTCTGTCTAATTGTTCGCAGATTCTCAAAACTACCTTGGAAGAATTTTTCATCAGTTAGCACTGATAAACAAGTAGCACCGCCTCGTTCATAGGCTTGAGCAATTTTCACAGGCTCGAAGTCAGCACGAATTACGCCTTTACTGGGCGAGGCTTTTTTGACTTCTGCAATCAAGCTGGGCTGACGAGGATTCTGCTCTAATGCTGCCAAAAAATCTCTGAGAACTGGGGCTGCACTAATTTGATTTTGTAAATCTACAAGAGGTAGTTGTTTTCGCCTCAATGCGATTTCTTGTTGTTTATGCCGGACAATCTCTGCTAATATGCGGTTTGATTTTACTGAGTTTAGAGGTATTTGGCTATTGATTTCCAGAGTAGAAATACTCTTGTTTGCATCCATAAAAAACTGGGGTAATTAAATTGAACGTATTCAATGTGGGGAAGTTTCAAACAGCAACAATGGCAGCGTATTTTTTAGTTGTACACGCACTAACTATATTTTTAATAATTGCTAGACCGATTCCTTCTGCTAAAGTCATGATTGATTCTGGATGAAACTGAACAGCGAAAATTGGCAGTGTTTGATGCTCGATTCCCATAATTACTCCATCATCGGAAATAGCAGTAATTTTTAGTTCTTTGGGTAAGCTTTCTTTTAGAGCAAATAAAGAGTGATATCTACCAACGGCAAATGATTGTGGTAAGTTTTGGAAAGTTACAGAATCAGTGGCTATCACAGAAACGTGAGATACTTTACCATGCTGGGGATAATCAAGAACTCCTAGTTCACCGCCGAAAGCTTCGACAATACCCTGTAATCCCAAACAAACACCAAATATAGGAATTTGTCGGTTGATACAAGCTGTAATTGTCTGTTGGAGACGGAAGTCATCAGGTTTACCAGGGCCGGGAGATAAGACAACAAGGTCTGGAGCTTCTGTGTCAAAAACTGATTCCGAAAATCCGTGGCGTAGTGTTTTGACGCTAGCACCAGTTTGACGGATATAGTTTGCTAGTGTGTGTACGAAGGAATCTTCGTGGTCTATCAGTAATATATGCTTTCCAGATTCTGTATGAGGTTGCTGTTCTGGGGCTGAACTGGTGGCTAATTCGCTACTTTGATGCTGCGCTTGGTAGAGTGTCTGGAACAGAGCAGCAGCTTTGGTGATGGTTTCTTGGGCTTCTGCTTCGGGAATTGAGTCGTATAAAACTGTGGCGCCCACTCGCACTTCGGCGATGGAGTCTTGTAACTGAATGGTTCTGAGAGTTAGACCAGTGTTCAAGTCGCCTTGGAAGGTTAAGTAGCCAACCGCGCCCCCGTACCAACGTCTAGCGCTGTGCTCATGCTGTTCGATAAACTGCATCGCCCAGCGTTTGGGCGCGCCTGTAACTGTAACCGCCCACAAATGGGTGAGGAATGCATCTAAAGCATCAAACTCAGGTCGCAGTGTGCCTTCAACGTGGTCTACTGTATGAATTAAATGGCTATATAATTCGATTTGACGACGACCAATAACCCTTACTGACCCAGGTTCACAAATTCGGGATTTATCGTTGCGATCTACGTCGGTACACATCGTCAATTCTGCTTCATCTTTGCTTGAGTTTAATAGCTTTAAGATTTGAGCAGCATCGTCAATAGCACTTTGACCTCTTTTAATAGTACCACTAATTGGGCAGGTTTCTACACGTCTGCCTTCTGTTCTCACAAACATTTCTGGAGAAGCACCTACTAGATATTCTCCCCCTAAATTGAAGATGAAACCGTAGGGACTGGGATTAATTTGTTGTAGTTTTCTAAACAGTTCTGTGGGAGGTTTATCACAGGTTTGAAAGAAACTTTGACCGGGTACTACCTCAAATAAATCGCCGCGACGGAAGTATTCTAAGGCTTTTTCTACTTGTTGTTCATATTCTCCTGGTTCATGGTCAGAAGCTTTTTTAGGAGTGAGACGCTTACCTTGATAATCTATGATTTGACCGCTGCGAGGTAAACCCTTGGTGCTGCTATTATTGGTGACGAATTCGTATTGCAAACAATATGCGCTTTGCTGATAATAATCAACAATTAATAATTCATCTGGTAAGTATAGCACTAAATCTCGTTGAGTTTCCGCCCGCTTTAAATGCTTGGGCATGTGCTCAAATTGAAAAACTAGGTCATAACCAAAAGCACCATAAAGTCCTAAATGCTGGTCTTCTGAACTGTGGAAAGTATGGAGAATTTCTCGGATGATGCTAAAGACAGATGGTTGTTTACTTCTTTCTTCTTCTGAAAAGAATTGCTCTATTTTTTCAACGGAACCTGATATATGGTTGGAGTTGAATTTAATTTTCTGAATTTGTGGTAAATTGCCCAAAATTTCTAGCAAATATTTCAGCAGCACCAAGCCTCGGTCGTTATGTGCTGTGAGGGTGAAGTTGTGTTCGCGGGTAACGAGTTCTAGGGGAGGATTGATGAAACCAATTGCCCACCTCTTATACCTTCCAGGATATTCGTAGCTACTTTTTAATAAAGCTCCGCGCTGGGAATCTAGACGCAATAAGACCTCTTCGATAGCTGTTTCAATGGAAGTTTTAGTCACTGAGCGAGAAACAAAAAGTCCGCCTCTGGTTTTGTAGCAATGGGTATCTAAATTCATGAGTGATTCCTGGAAAGCTATATTTTTCTAAAATCCCAGGATGTCAGAAATTTATGTACTGGATAGAAATATGAAAGCTAGATTATGCCTGACTGGAAAATAGTGGTTAGGGGTTAGGGATTAGGGGTTAGGGGTTAGGGGTTAGGGGTTAGGGATTAAGGATTAGGGAAAGGCATTTTCATTAAACCTCTTGCAAAAGTACCTTTTCTACTCTCTGTTCCCTGTTAAGAGTTAAGAGTTCCCGAGTTCTGCAAGAAGTCTATTGTTTTTTGAAAGCTTTTTGTATTGAACTGTACTTGATTCATGTATTACCAATAAAATTAATCGTTTAATCCCCGATATAGATTGGTTGCTTGTAGGATTTGGAAAACACAACTCAGTACCCTTTTACTCCCTAGTCCCTAGTCGCTATTCCCTGTTCTCTATATCCGCACATAAGTTTAGAAATCAAAGCAAACTGCTATGTCAGTAACATATTTGCTTATCTCGAAAGAATTTTCTATCTATCTGGCGAGAGAGGTCTTTCTAGAGGTTACAGGCGAACAGTGATATTGAAGACCAAGAAAAAGTGAGACGATGAAGTGACAATACTAAACCACAGATAAACAAAATAAATCTGCTCATCTGTGGTTTTAATGATTGTGCAGATATGCAACGCCCAACTGAGGGTGTTACATATCTGGGTCAGGAATTAATTTGTTGGCGTTGTTTACCTGTTGGTTGAGGTGGCGAGGAAATTCGGATGACCACTACCGCCGTTGCGACCAACTGCGGGGATTTCTAGCATCTCATCTGTGGCTTTTCCGGTACCGTCGTCGGTTACGGAGGTGCTGTCACCTGGATGTCCGTTGGGGACAAACAGTTGTGGATGGTCGAAGGGTGCTTTCTCTAGGCGCACTCGCTCATCGGTTAAGCCTTTAAGGAAAGCGACTATATCAGTTTTTTCTTGTGCGGTCAGATTTAGGACTGGAAGCACGCCGGGAGAGTCGCCATCTCTAAAGTCGCCACCGCGGCTGTAGAAGTCTAAGACTTCTTCTAGGGTTAATTGTGCGCCATTGTGGAAGTAAGGGGCGGTTAGTTCGACGTTGCGTAGTGCGGAGACTTTAAAAGCTCCTTCTACGGCGATATTATCTTCTCCTGTGGGGATAACGGGAGGGTCTTCGCCGACTATTTGCTTATAAGTACCGTTTAGTGCCAATCTTGACTCTGCAAGTGGATTACCGAAGGGGTCGGAGCCGCCGATACCACGGTCTTCGCGGGTTGGTCTGACACCATTATTCAAGAAGCCGACGTCTTCGATGGGTTGTTGACCAAACAAAGCAGCGGCGATACGTCCTTGGGTTTTGATGTGATTGACGGAAGCAATGGTAAACTCTGCGCCGATGTGACAACCGATACATCCTTTTGCTTGGAAGGCTTGTAAGCCGCGCTGTTGTTGTTCGTTGAGGGCGGAGGGATTTCCTTCCACAAAGCGATCGTATGGTGTATCGTCAGAGATGAGTGTAGCTTCGTATGCTTGAACTGCTAACCCGAAGAACAAGGGGAAGTTGTACTCTATTAAAGAGTATTGGTTTGTGTCGAGGGGTGTAGTGGGTCTGCGGAGCACACTCCGTGAACCGTCAGTGTTGACTTGTACTATCAGATTAGATCTCCACCATTCTGCTTTGAAAGCGTCTTTGATTAATTGGTCGTAGGTTCTGGTTTTTAGACCGGGGTTGGGGAATCTGCTGTCAGCACCGAGGACGCTATCTTCTGGATGGACAATTTGTTTACCGAGGGGGCGGATAGCGAGTAATTTTTTACCCATTTTTCGGGGTAGTTTTCTACCTCTTTCGGCCTCGTCTATGTCTATTCCTTGGTGAGCTTGTCTGAATCTGCTGTTTCCGACTAATTTGTCACCGATTTCTTGGAAGGTGCGACCGTCAGCGGACATCTCAAAAGAGCTAATTGGTGGAGCTAGTGCTTGAGAGGCTAAAGATGAATTATTCAGGCTGACTTTGACTAGTTCTAACTGATTGGGATTGTTGGCTTTACCCACAAAAGCGTTGGGGTCTCTATTACCCCAAAGATTGACGCCGTTGAAGGTATCTTGCGCTCTTCCATCCCAAAAGTTACGTAAGTTAAAGACTGCATCAATTACGCTTGGTGCGTTACGTGGTTCGACTCGCCGCACTTTCACGCCATTGACGTTAAAAATGGGATCGTCTTTTTGATTAACTTTGTCCTCTGCTTGACCAGGAACAACATCAACAAATTCTGTATTGAATACCGCACCAGATGAAACGATATCGTTGCTGTCAGCTAAGACGGTACTGTTAGCATCATCTGGGTTCGACAATTTACGGAAGGGAAAATCTTCTGGCTTGAGTTGATAGTTGGCGCCACCTCCGACTTGGAAGGTAGCATCTAAAACTACCGGGTCAGAAATATTTACTCTTTCAACACCAGGATTAATTTGGTTTTTAGACCTGCTATCGGCTCCGGCGTGGAAATGACAGCTAGCGCAGGTCATGACGCCATCGCTACCGATTTGCATGTCCCAGAAAATGGTTTTTCCGAGTTTGATTGCGGCTGTTTTATCTCTGATGAAGTCTCCGAGATTATCAGGTTCTGGTACCGCTACACTTTTGAGTGAAACTAAGGCTGGTGTCGGTGTTACCTGTGCTGACACTGTGTGTCCGCAGATGATAGCTACCAGCACTAATAGTGCAATGGCGATGGTTTTTGAAGACTTTGATTTGAGCTTGCGGGTAAAGTTGACAAAACCCCACCCTCTCCCACGAGGGGATAGTATTCGTCGTAGTATGCCCATTGTGACAGTTCCTACTTTAAGGTTGAAACCTATTCAAATATGAGAGGTGTTCGGCAATAAAAACAGTAACAACAAATATCTCAAAATAGCGGTGCTGTTTGAGTTGCTAGATTGCTCTTTCTAGCTATAATTTGTTGTTTTTGAAAGAGAGTGAAGTAAGATAGTTGTTATGGATAAAAAAAGCAATAGCACTGGATAAAAAGCATTGAAATAATCGAGCGATCGCTATTTTGTGGTCGGGCAAACTAGGCGGATTTTCTCATCCATTTTTTTAGCGATCGCTATAGCGGTGAAGTGCTATTTAAATTACGAGACATAAAAGCCCACAACCAGCATCTCACACATTGTTCAAATTGCTAAGACATATAACAAATCTTTATTATCATGAACATAAGAAACAGCAAATATCTCAACCATAGTGACTGAGAGGATTGGGAATTTATTTGTTGTTTTGTTGTTTTATATATCTCAAAAGCGCAAAACCAGATTAACAAAGACTTTTGCTTTTAAAAATTAAATCTTTGGGTAATTGTCGTGATAAATTTAAATTATTTGTATGTATGAATATTTGTTTGTGCGCTCGATTACCAGCAGGAGAAAGGAATTATGTCTTGTTATGTCTTGGCTATGGGGAATAGAGATAACAGCAGTTGCACCCACAAGATGTTTGTCAGTGAAATTAGATACTAGTTTTCTACTTGAACACTGGATAACTACATCACTAGATAGATAGACAAAATACTGTTGAGCTATGTAATGTGTTGGGGTTTAGTTTTCAGCTTTGCGATCGCGGTGTGTGATGACAGGTACAAAAAAAAGGAGATACCTGTCGCTCAAATCAGCGTCTCTTAGGGGAAACGCCAAGCACGCTGCACACTAAACAAAGATTAAACGAAGTTAATATTCAGGTTAATTTTGACAATGATTATTTTAAAAAACTTTCAATAGGTATGAATTAGGATACGGAGATTGATATTTTATTCTTGACAAGGTAAGCTGACACTGTTAGTATGCTTGTATTTATTTGTTTGCCCATCCAAGTACTAAGGTGAATAAAATTCGTAAATTGCAAGGAACACTAAAAACAAAGCTTCTCAGCTTTAGAGAATGCATACCATTTCTGGTTGCTTGTTTAGTGCTTTTAAGTGTGATCAGCCTTAAAAGTCCTGTCTTACTTTTTTGTTTGTTAACTGGTAGTTTAATCACAATAGTCATACAGCAAGTTGGGCAGCAAATACATTTACCAAAAAAGAGATTAACATTACTGCAAATTTTAGCGGTAGCTGCAGTTTTAAGTGTATTTTGGTTGGACTATTTTGTAGATCCGGCACAAGCACAATTTTTCAGAAAAGCCGAAGATTTTTTTAAAAACAATTTAGCGCCAGGTACTAACGCCAGCGGTAACGCCCAGCCAGCAGTTAGCTTAGTATTCAATGTGTTAAGAGCAATTTATTTACTTTATATTGCTATTTCTTTAGTTGGGGTGGTGAATGCACTGCGGAAAGACGAAGATTGGCAAAGTGTTGTGAGGACTCCTTTGTTAGTTGTCGTTGCAGTTACTGTTGCTGATGTACTCACTGGCTTTGTTATTGGTGACAGTAGTAGTAGATAGCTCATGTAAATAGTATGTCTCAAGATCGAGAGCAAGAATTCCGTCCAGTTAATCAAATTTTAGGTAGCCAACCTTCATTGGGGCCCCTACCTGCTGATCAAATTTTCCCTTGGACAGTAATTGCTTTAGCAGCCTACTTTATTATTAATGGAATTTTTGGTGGACTATTCCAAGATGACTTTAAAAAATGGTTATGGACAATATTGATTGCTGGTTGGGGAATGGCGACTTGGTGGATATTAACTGGTGGTAGAAGTTGGAGTTTCTTAAGTAAATTTATTGGTGTTCCTGTTTGGACAAGAGGCTTCGCACGTTATCAAAGCCCGCTAGAAGTGAATCATGAAAGAAAAAATCGGAAAACAAAGCGTCGGCGTCAAAGGAAGTGAAAGTAGATTTACACCATTTGAAGATGCTTTACACTTGGCAACAATGATGCGAGTGGCGCTAGATGGGCGAGATATTGGTGCTTATATTTTGACAAAAGGAACTCAAAAAGACAAGTTTTGTTTTGTTTTTGGTTTTGAATGTCGAGGAGTTCATACTACATTAAGAACCGAACAAATTGCCACAATTTTTAATAATATTGAATCTGGATTGAAAGATATCCCTAACGGCGAGAAAATGACGTTACATTTGGGGTCTTTTACTTCAGATAACCAGCGACAACAAGAATTAAGTTTATTATCAAAAAATACACATTCACGAGATATAAAATATTTGTTAATGGCGGAGAGAGCTAGAGTCAAGGAGTTAACTAACTCTGGTGTTCGCAAGCCTAAGTTTCTAAAAATTTACGTTACTTATACTTTGGAAACAAATGCTAATAACGCTGATGATTGGATAGAGAAGCTATTAGCAAAATCTGAAGCGTGGTGGTTGAAATTCAAAGGAGAACTTGCAGAAGTAGAAAACCAGCGTCTGGAAACTATCATTATTAATGCTTACCAACAGGGTTTTAATCGTTGGGAACAAATTTTATCAAACAAAATGGGGCTAGATATCAAGCCTTTAAATGCTGATGAGCTTTGGTCAGAAGTTTGGAGAAGATTTAATGATAGTCCGGCGATTAATATTCCGCAATTAATTACTTTAGATGAAACTGGACTTCATGAACAAGTTGATTCTGATTTAAATAGCAGTAAGTTGCTTTTAAATAGTATTCATAGTACAACCTTGTTGATGGATTCTGGTGTACCTTGCGCTGACCGTCGCTGGGTGAATGTGAATAATCGCTATATTGGTGCATTGACGTTTTTAGAAAAGCCTGGCGGTTGGGCTAATAAGTCTACTCAACTACGCTATCTATGGGACTTGATAGCGAGAGAAACGGTGGTGGATACAGAGATTTTTTGTCAGTTAACTGCAGCCAATCCAGCATTGGTAAAAACTACATTACAGCGGGTGTTGAAGCAGTCTAATATGACGGCGTTGTTGGCGCAGGAAAAGAGTAGAACCATTGATGTCAATGCTCAATTAAAATTGAAGAAATCAGTAGCGGCGCAGGAACAATTATATGAAGGTGCAATACCGATTTATACGGGAATTGCTATTTTTGTCCATCGGCTTAGCATTGAGCAATTAGATGAAGCGACAAGATATATTGAAAACTGTTTTCAACGACCAGCAAAGGTAATTAGGGAAACAGAATACGCTTGGAAGATTTGGTTACAATCTTTACCGATAGTGTGGGAGGGTTTATTAATTAAACCTTTTAATCGTCGCCAATTATATTTAACTAGTGAAGTTCCAGGATTAATGCCTTTGGTGTTAACTAGAAAGGGTGATAATCGAGGGTTTGAATTAATTGCTGAAGAAGGCGGAACACCTATACATTTAGATTTATTTAATCAACACAAAAACCTAGCACTGTTTGCGACAACTCGTGCGGGTAAATCTGTTTTGGTATCAGGAATTTTGACTCAGGCTTTGGCCTATGGAATTCCGGTGGTGGCGTTAGATTTTCCTAAGCCAGATGGCACTTCTACCTTCACAGACTATACAGAGTTTATGGAGGCAAACGGTGCATATTTTGATATTTCTAAACAATCGAATAATTTATTTGAACAGCCTGATTTACAGTTATTGAATCAAGAACAACAACGCGATCGCTTGCTCGATTATACCGTGTTTCTGGAATCAGCTTTGATGACGATGGTTTTAGGAACATCATCTGAAAATCAACTGCTATCCCAAACTGTACGCTCAATTCTCAATCTAGCATTGGGAGCTTTCTTTGCTGATGAGGGTATACAGCAGCGATATCGTACAGCGATGAAGGACGGTTTTGGTAGTCAAGCTTGGCAAAAAACCCCTACTTTAAAAGATTTTCTTTATTTCTGCTCACCAGAACATCTCCAACTAGATTCTATCAGTGGTAGAGTTGAAGACGCACTCAGCCAAATTCAATTACGCTTGCGGTTCTGGCTTTCGAGTCGCGTGGGACAAGCTATTTCTGCACCGTCTA
This sequence comes from Fortiea contorta PCC 7126, assembly GCF_000332295.1. Taxonomy (GTDB): domain Bacteria; phylum Cyanobacteriota; class Cyanobacteriia; order Cyanobacteriales; family Nostocaceae; genus Fortiea; species Fortiea contorta. The sequence continues at coordinate 265,502 of NZ_KB235931.1, forward strand.
GCTTTCCCACCAATGCACAACTTTTGGTATTTGCATTAAGAAATCTTTCCGATAGTGAAGATGCTGCAGTACTATCTTTGAGTGCTTATTCAGCAGCATTACGACGAGCATTAAGCAGTCCAGCTTCTATATTCTTTATTGATGAAGCGCCAATTTTATTTGAATTTGAGCAGATTTCTGATCTAGTTGGGAGAATGTGCGCTAACGGTGCAAAAGCTGGGATTAGAGTTATTTTATCAGCGCAAGATCCCGATACGATCGCTAGATCAAAAGCAGCATCAAAAATTTTACAAAACCTGACAACAAGATTAATTGGTAGAATTCAACCAGTGGCTGTAGATAGTTTTGTGGATATTTTAAAATATCCCCGGGAAATTATCGCTCGCAATGCCACAGAAAGTTTTTTCCCTCGCAAAGAGGATATTTATAGCCAATGGTTGTTAGATGATAACGGCATTTATACCTTCTGTCGTTACTATCCAGGTTATGAACAATTAGCAGTAGTTGCTAATAATCCCCATGAACAAATTGCACGTCAACAAGCAATGCAGGAGCATAGTGATAAATATGAAGCAATTTCTACCTTTGCGCGTCAGTTAATTAGTTCATTACGGCGGAGTTAATCAAGATGCAATTAGCTATTTATCAGGATTAAGATTATGTATAAAACCACAATTTTAACTTTAACTTTAGCCGCCATCGTTATTCTACCAGCAACTGCCCAATTAGGAAGGGTTTGGACAGATTTTCAATCTTATTCTGTAGATTTACAAAACTATCTCAAAACTAGTCTGGGCGAATCTTTAAAACCTGTGGACGCCCAAGCAGAAACTGCTATATATAATGCTACGGGAGAGTTGAATATACCAAACCCGATTACAGCGGGACAAAGATTTCGTGATCAAGATAAAATCTTGATTGATTCCCTATCAGATAAATTTGAAAATAATTCAACGGTGCGTTCAGCTTTAGTGAGTAACGAAATCAATCGTTTAATTAGCCGTGGCGCTATTGAAGGAACTCTAGGTGTGAAGGGACAAATTCGCTTGAAAACCAAATTAATCAACACAGAAAAGACTCTAGAAAATATAGCCACCTTATCAAATGATGCTGATAAAAATAGCCAAGAACTGCTGAGTAATATTGCTAGTGCTGCGGGAAGCTCAGGTTTGAGTCTTTTTACTTCCCAGTTATCGCAACTCCTGAATGCTAACCAAGTACAAACTATCAAAATTCAACAAGAGCAATCAAAAATTATTGCGGAATCGTTTTTACAAAACTTGCAAACGAACCAGTCTTTACAATATTCTAATCTCAATTTGGCTAATATTTCTCAACAAATGGATGAAGCAAATCGCGCCCGAAGAGTTGATACCGCTGCGGAAGGTGCGAGACTTTTGCGGACTACGGCTCAAATCGATTTATTTGGCAGAGAAACTGAGAATTAAGATATTAAATTGGTAATTACTAACCAAATAACTCAAATGCAACTTGATATTATACATATTTTTTTGGCTCAAATTGATGTTAACGAGCTTTTGGGTAATGGTGCGACAACTGCTAAAACTATTGCTGAAGGTTGGGATAAGCAATGGTTAGATATATTGCAAAATAATAGTAGTAATAATTTATATAGGTCACTAACTAATTTGGGTATATTTTTTGCAGTGGGAACTCTGATGTTCTTTATGGTGCAATGGCTCAAGGATGTAATTTACTATGAATATTCTCGACCAATATCTGCTTTAATTTGGCCTTTTTTAGTGGTGATATTATTAAATATTTCTGAAAATGGCAGCGCCCTTTCTAATCTAACATTAGCTGTCCGTAATTTAATTAATTCTGTAAATCAGCAAATAGTAGCGACAACTGATGCGAATCAAGTCTACCAACAAGCGGTGAATATGAGTGTTGCAGAAGAATTTGCTGGTTCTCTGTTGCGTCCTTGTCAATCGCTGACTGGTGAACAACAAACGCAATGTTTGATTAAAGCTGCTGATAAAATGGAGCCTCTTTGGCAAGAATATAAAAATGTTTATGGAAATAGACCTTGGATAGAAAGGTTAAAAACTAAGGTAGATGATATTAAATATGGTACACCAACTGTATCGGAAACTGCTTTTAATGCTTTGCTGGGTTCAAATTTGCAAACCAGTATCAAATATTTTTTCCTTTCGTTGCAGTATGGTTTTCAAAATTTGATAGAAGCGACTATGCTACTGATAGCAACTCTAGGGCCGATAGCGGTGGGTGCGTCGTTGCTACCTGTAGCGGCGAAACCTATTTTCGCTTGGACTATCGGGTTTTTATCTGTGGGAATCGCTAAAATATCATTCAATATTATTGCGATTTTAACAGCCTCGGTGATTGTCAATGGCCCAGGAGAAAATTTGAATGCAGATCCTGATTTAATGTGGTTCATAATTTTTCTGGGAATTTTAGCACCGATTTTATCTTTACTAGTGGCTACTGCTGGAGGGTTTGCAGTTTTTAATGCGATTAATAGTACAACTGACTGGGTAAAAGAGAGGATATAAATATTTAGGTGGGGGATGGGTAAATGGTACGGTTATTACAGCAGAAAAAGCGCACATTTAGTATTCTAACAACATTTGCGATCGCTGCTTTTGGTTTGCATTTATTTGTTTTATTTTTATTTGTATTACAAGGGTTAAATATTCGTCAACTTAGCTTGCGAAAACCACCGAATTTTGTAGAAATTGTCGATGATGAATCAACAACAAATATAGATAACTTGGCGAGAGAACCAGAAGCAATTCGTCAATTCGTGACGAAAACAATGACATCAATATTTAATTGGTCGGGAATGCTACCAGCAGAAACACCAGAACAGGTGACAAACCCTAAACCTGACCCAGGAATATTGGTGAGAACTTCCCAGGGTAACACTCAAAGAATTAGCAGTAAAACTTGGATAGCTGGTTTTGCTTTATCAGAGGATTTTCGCAAGGGCTTTTTAAGAAAAATCGCAGAAATTACACCACCCGAAGTCTTTTCTAAAAATCCACAACAAGCTATGTCAGCGCAGTTATTTATCAAGCGGGTTTATCCACCAAAAAAAATTGCAGCCGGAAAATGGCGAGTGGGGATAGTAGCTGACTTGATTCAAAAAAAACAGTCTGATGAGCGCAAGGTAATCACTCCTTTTAATAAAGATTTATTAGTGCGAGCAGTCGATTATTTTGATGCGCCATTAACCGAGGATAATAGCAACTTACAAAAAGCGATTCGCAGCATTCGCGCTGATAGATTAGAAATTTATGAAATTAGGAACTTATGTTTATTAGACGACAACAGTAATCAGGGTCAAAATCAGTTCAATCAATGTGTGTAAATTATCTATTTGAGGTTGTCAATGCAAATAATTAAACCAGAAAATAGAAGCAGTAGTCTCTTACCAATATTTGCGGTGGGGACATTTGGGTTAAATTTATTAGCCTTACTTTTACTCATGTTTCATGGGTCTATATTGCAAGATTTAGAAAAGCAGTTAACACCTCAAAGTTTAGTGCAACTTTTGAATGGTCGCACCATCACAGTAGACCCTAAACCTAATTTAGAACGTCATCCAGAAACGATTCGGCGATTTGTTGGGGAAACTATGTCTTTTCTGCTTACTTGGTCGCCCACAAAACCACCAAAAAATATTTGGGATAGCAGTTCTGGATTAATAGCTGATAAGTTACAACAAAAATTTCAGTCTGAAGTTATTGGTTTAGACCCAGCTAACCAATTTGAAAATACTAATAGAATAGCTGAAACTGTATTAGTCTTAGTCAGAGTTTCTCAACCTACAAATATAAGTGAAGGTAAATGGAAATTACAGATAAATGCTAATCAATTAATTTTTAATAACTCTGACAACTTGGGTAATTCTGTTGCTTTTAATAAACAAGTTTTAGTGAGAGCAGTAGATGAACCAGCGACTAAAATACCACAAGCTCCTCTACCTTTACACCGCGAGGCTCACCGACTTGGGCAAGCTAGGCTAGAAATTTATAACATATGTGACATTAATGTGAAAGATTGTTATTAAAATTACAAATCAGGTATCGTTATGACACAAGCTTCAATTCCGACAACAACTCAACCCAAAAATAAAACTGGTCTAAATGCTGAAAATTACCAACCAGAAGTAGAATCTTTGGATTGGGAAGCACGGATGGCAAAATTAGTGGGATTTGTGGAAGAATCTTCTAGTATTAATGACAAAGTAGCAGAAGATTCAGCAATATCTCAGCCTGGGGTGTCTCCTTCACCAGAGGTTCGTACCGAGCAACCTTTTGCTTCTAACCCCTTTGCAAAATTAGGTTTTGTGGGTATTGGTACTTTAGCTGTAGTGATGTTTGCTGGCGGATTTTTGACTCAATTGATGAGTAGTAGCAATCAAAAACCAAGCAAGAATAATATTATTTCACCAGAAGTGCGATCGCCAGCACAAGAGGAACCCCAGCCCCAAGCTTTAGAAGCAGAAATAGAAACTCTCAAAACTAAATTAGCACTGACTGAACAAGCAGAAGATGTGAAAGCTGCACAACGTACACTCAGAACTACAAAAATTACCGCACCTACTCCCAACGTTGCTGTTAGAGATACAAAAATTCCTACACCAGTAAAAACAGTTTATGTACCGCAGATTGCGAGGGTAGAGCGAGTAGTGAAAGTCCCGCCAACATTGCCTATATTACCACCACAACCACCTGTTGTAAAACCAGCACCACCTGTAGTTAATTTCACTCCACCATCACCACCCAATCCTTTCGATGAATGGTCTAGGTTAGCCAAGATTGGTAGTTATGGTCAGATAAATATAGCTGATAAAGCTAACACTAATTCTGCCAGTTATCAACCACCAAGAAATAGTGAGGTTCAACCAGCAGCAACCAACCCCAGAAATAACCAAATTACAACGCCACAAAGAGCTGCTGTCGTTAATCCGGTACAACAACGCAGTCCAAAATCTGTGGTGGTAGGAAGTAGTACCAGAGCCGTTTTAGCAACAGCAATATTTGGAGAAACTACCAGATCAAAAAATAGTGATAGGAACGAAAATGAAGGCGAAAGCAACAATAATAATAATGTCTTTGTTGTACGATTACAAGAACCATTAAAAGCAGCCGATGGAACAATTGCTATCCCTGCAAAAACTGAATTATTAACCGAAATAGAATCGATTTCTGAGCAGGGTTTGATGCAGTTAAAAGTAGTGAAAATGATGCAGCAAATTAATGGTAGCCTCTCAGAACAGAGTTTACCACAAAGTGCGCTGATGCTCCGCGCTCCCCAAGGTAAACCGCTACTCGCGCAACAATTTCCTAATCGTTCTTCATCTATCGCCTCGATGGATTTAGGATTATTTGTTTTGGGTGGTCTGGGTAAAGCCGCAGAGTTAATTAATCGCACTGAATCCCAAGTTATCACTACAACTACTGCAGGGACAATTATTAATAATAGCAACCCCCGCAACGACATTTCCGCCGGAATATTAGAGGGTGGAATTAAAACTATAGTTCCGCAAATTGCACAACGCAATCAACAGGCTATTTCCCAAATGACTCAACGCAGTAATATTTGGTTTTTACCTGCGGGAACCACAGTTGAATTGTATGTTAATCAAAACTTGAGTATTTAAAAACAGCAACTAGGAGGTAAAAATGAAAATACTATCCTTACCTATCTCCTTCTTTACAACAGTGAAAAATCTCAATTTACAGGATAAAAAATTACGAAATTTTTACTTCCTCCCCCTAGCTTCAGTCATTTTTGTCGGAGCTTTGTTTCTGTTGGTAGAGAAAACTTTAGCTAATAATGCGGTTCTCCGTTCTATATTTTCTTGTCAAGCCCAAGGTTTAGGAGGCGCAACACCGACTATCAACGTGTGGTATCAACAAGGAACCAATTTGAGCTTTATTCCTGCTGGCGAAACTATTAGAAAAGTTTGGTTAAATGACCCGTCTCAAGTAACTGTAGATTTTGATGGTCAACTGTGTGCTCAATTTGGTCAAGACCGTAATTCTGGAGAAGATTGTCAAAATTCATCAGCAAATGTGATGCAACTCAGGAGGATTAAAAAGTTAAATATTCCTGGATTACCTAGTACTGAAAATACTCTTTTGACGGTGGTAACTCAAGGACAAGGTAGAACCAAATTGTACACTTTTCGCGTGCTATACGAAGAAGGTAGCCCCGCTTACCACACTTTAGCAGTTTTTCCTGACCCGTCTTCTTCCAGAGAAGCTCCTTGTGTGAGAGTACCAAAATCTTAAACTTAAGATAATTATAAAACTAAACTAAACCGTTTAGTCTAGATGGGGACATGGGCTGGTTATTTCCGGGCCATGTCCACACATCTAATTAAGTTGCATTGCTTCAATCTTCAACTTGTCTAAATCCTTCACAGTGGGGCCGTGTAAAACTTCCCCTTTGCAATTGAAGCGGGAACCGTGACAGGGACAATCCCAACTTTTCTCCCCACTGTTCCAAGCGACGACGCAACCCAAGTGAGGACACACCGCAGAAACAGCGTGTATTTCTCCTGTTTCGTCTCGATAAGCTGCTACCTTGTCTCCATCGACTGTGACTAGTTTTCCTTCACCTTTGGCTACGTCTTGTAAAGATTTGTTTAATCCTTTGAGGCGATCGCCTACCCAATGTACGCCGACCTCTAAGTTTTGTTTTATACCTTGTGGACTGACGAAAGGTGTGGCGCGGGTAGCATCATATAAATCAGCCGCTAGATTTTCGATACCTAAGATTTTGTCTGCAAGGATCATTCCTGACAAGGTTCCTTGAGACATACCCCACAGACTATAGCCAGTAGCTACATAGGTATGCTTGCTGACAGGGGTTAATTTACCTACGTAAGGTATCTTATCAAAAGATACAAAATCCTGGGTAGACCAACGATAATCAATGGTGTCAACACCAAAGCGGGAGCGGGTATAATTTTCTAGATCTAAATATTTTTCTTCAGTGTTTTCCACTGTTCCCACTTTATGACCACCACCACCAACTAGCAGCAATAAACCGCCCTCAATGGGAGTCGTCCGAATTGAGTAATATTTTTCTCCAGAGCCTATGTACATTCCCTGGGGCGCTTGATGTTCGGTGATGCGAGCACCAATAATATAAGAGCGTTTGGGGTAAGTTTTTGCAAAGAATAATCCTTCGTCAGTGATGGGAATATTGGTTGTAATTAAGACATCCTGCGCTTGAATAATTCCCTTGTCGGTAATAACTTGACAAGGATTATTTTCCTCTACCTTCTCCACCCTGGTATTTTCAAACACATAACTTCCATCACCAGGAATCTGTTTGATGAGGTGTAATAGGTATTTGCGGGAGTGAAATTGCGCTTGGTTGTCGAACTTCACAGCGCCAGCGATAGGGAAAGGTAGGGAAGTTTCACGGACAAATGAGGCGGGTAGTCCTAATTTTAGCGCCGCTTCTACCTCCTTTTCAATGTCCTTGAGATTGTCTTCTGTCTCAGCGAAAGTATAAGCGCTTTGGCGACTAAAGTTACAGTCAATTTGTTCTGTAGTGACTGTTTTAGCAACAAATTCTATTGCTGCTTGGTTTGACTGTGCATATGTGCGTGCTTTGTCTTCACCATGATTTTTAATCAAGTCTGCGTAAATCAATTGGTGCAGTGAGGTAAGTTTGGCTGTAGTATGACCACTAACGCCAGTAGATATTTGTCGGGATTCAATTACTGCAACCTTTTTACCTGCACGTTTGAGTAATGTTGCAGCGGTGATTCCTGTGATACCCGCGCCGACGATCGCCACATCTACAGACAGATTATCACTAAGTGGTGGAAAATTCGCTGCGGATGTGGAGTCGATCCAATAAGAAATGTGTTTTCCTGATAAATTAGGCATATGTTTTCCTTGACAGTTCGGCGATTATCTATCTGCTACTTTGTTTTTTAATTGGTATTACATGCATAATTCCCAGGAATAAATTAAACTGTTTATCTACTAAAAGAAAACTACCGTTTGATTGAGGAATTAGGAGATATGTATACGTCTTCAGGTATATACAATGTTTTTCATGCCGTTAGAGACGTAAAATTTTACGTCTCTAAAAAAGTTTAACCGCCACCTAAACTCGCAATGGTCATTTGTCTATTGACTAGGTTTTCTTCTGCTTTAGGGTCAACAACATCTGAGTTGTAATCGTCAGTGTTTTCTTGCTGATGAATTGAGTCATCTAAGTGACTATCTTTGGCAACTTCTCGGTCAGAATTCTGGCTGATTACGCTAGGGTCAGCAGTTTCATGAACGGATAGATTGATTAATTTCCGTGGTTCTTGTGTCATGGTTGTTTATTGTTGCTAAATAGACTATTTATCTACATAATTTAAAGCTTGAATAATATCCGTGCCATCTTGCATTAGATGTATTTCTTGAGACTCAAGACAAAAAGCTCGCAGCTAACAGAAATTTTCTGTCTCCTCGCTATTTTTAAATTAATGATGGAGCCGCTGCAAATGAAACGATATGAAACATTAGCTGAATTGGTGGCGCGAACGGTGCTAGAGTTTGAGCAAAGGGAATTAACTCAAAAACACCAAGTACAGCCACAGAAAAAAAGCCGAGGTAAGCGTAAGTCGAAGAAGGTTGCTTAGTTTTGGTGTAATTGTAAAATTTAAAAACGCAGAGGTACGCGAAGTTTTTTTTGAGGATATTTGGCTAGGATTTAGTGGAGGTGCAATAATTCAACTGTAGTTACGGTGTTGCCATCTACTATTATTTTTTTTATACAACCTTTGAGTAAAGTTTGTTTGTCTTGTATTTCTAAATTTTGCCAGTATCTTTCGTTAGCAAATGCAATGACAATTCGCTCTTTGGCTATTAGATATTGTTTGGATGTATTATTGGTTGTGGCGATCGCATTGGCGATTTGAATTCTGATGTCTTCTTTGGCTTTAGCGATCGCTGGATTTGATGGTAATGCTTCTAAGGTGTTTAGTGATGCTCGCAGTGTCTTGATTTCTGGGGTTTCTTGTGTGGTTGTCACTTCTTGTTCTACTATGGTTGCTAACCGTTCTGCTGCTAACACTAGATGTTTAATTACTTGTTTTTCTAATTCATCGGAAGCAATCATCCGCCCATTTTGACAAGCGCCACTGCGATAAAAGCTGCATTGGTAATGATGACGGACAAAATTTTTGCTTTTGACCAATTTTTTGCACTGGCGACTATAAGCAGCTCCGCAATGAGCACATTTTACTAGGTTGGCGAAGGGGTTGACATATTTTTGCTCGTTCGCCCAGCGGTTGTTGCGATTTTCTCGAATCATGGCTTTGATGCGTTCGTGTTCGTCACGGGTGATGATGGCTTCATCTTCGTGGGTTCCCCATGTCACCTCCCACTCGTCGAAGGGTTTGCGGTGTCCTTTGGGGCGGACTACGGTGTTATATAATGTTCCTCCTGCGTAGACGGGATTGACGAGAATGGAGCGTAACCCAGAAACTGACCATTTTAATCCTGTGTGAGGGTAACGCAGATTTAACCCGCCTTGACGGGATTTGTGGATATTCTCTAAGATAATTTCCTCTGTATCTTTGAGGATGTTGATCCGGGATTCCGTAGCTTTGGGGACAACATTTGCTTGAATACCTAGGGTTTCATGCAAGACTCTCGCTGTTTGGGACACCGTACCCACCGCTAAGAAGGTATCAAATACAAACCGCATTAACTGCGATCGCGTTAATTCTTTTTTCTGGGCAATTAAACAAACACAGGGACGATGATCTTGTTTGTATTTGTCATGTTCAACTATATATCCCAGTGGTGCATTCCAGTGGGGTTTTTTATTTGCTTTGCGGGTGTCGCGCTCTTTTTTGACTCGCATCGCCAACATTTTCACCTCATATTTAGATGCTGCTAGTCGCACATCTATTGTTAATTCGCCGCCAATACTTGATAAGTCAAATGGCTCATCTAGCGCGTATGGTTGTATTCCTTTCTTTTTTAACGCATCCATTAACTGATAAAAGGTCATGGATGAAGATGTTAAACGATCAATGCGAATAAATAGTAACTTTGACACCTTACCCGGTGGAGATGCATTGATATCTTCAATTAACTGTAATAGTCCTTGACGGCGATCGCTAGTGCGACTCTCCACATCATAATATATCTGCGTTGCCCCCGCCGCACGCAACCGCCGCATTTGTTTGATTAAAGCGCCTTCATCCTCGGCTTGCTCATCTGTCGAAACCCGCGCGTAACTCCAAACGTCCATACACCAAATTATCGAAGCGTTAGGTTAATTTTACCTGATAAAGAGCACATTTGTTCTTTGTTGTTCACCGAGCCAGTTGACTTACTCATCGGTAACACCTACGGTAAATATCTGTGGCGTGACACCAAGATTCCCCTCGTAAGAATCGGCTACCCCATCATGGATCGTCACCACTTACACCGTTACAGCACCATCGGTTATCAAGGTGTGATCAACTTGCTCAACTGGATTGTCAACACAATCTTTGAAGAAATCGATCGCAACACCAATATTCCTTCCAAAACAGACATTTCCTACGACTTGATCCGTTAGAATTTGTCATCACTAAAACAGTGCTGAATTATGATGCAAATCTACTCAGCCTGAATAAATTGCGCCGTGTCTAGAAAGTAAAAAGTAAAAAGTAAAAGGCAAATCTTTTAACTTTTTACTTTTCACTTTTTCCTTGTACCTGAGATATATCTTATGGAAACTATCACCCATAATCACTCTCACGAACACTCTAATTACCATCCATCTAATTATAAAAAGTCCCGGTTTTTTCAACTTTTTAATCCTTTACGTCAGTTAGTGGATGGAATTCAAGTTAAACACTATCGTTTCGCTCATCTAATTTGTCAAACTATTCCCTGCTGTTGCCCTTTTGAGCGCAATGTTAACTTATTTGGACGGACTTTTCATGTGCCGGCGTTGTGCAAATTTAACCCTCTATATGACGAATTTGTAGGATTACGTTTTCGGGCGTTATCTTACCTCGCCGATGAATGTGGGGAAGATGTCACAAAATACATTTGTTAGATATGGGGTGATGGGGTGATGGGGAGGTGGGGAGGTGGGGAGGTGGGGAGGTGGGGAGGTGGGGAGGTGGGGAGGTGGGGAGGTGGGGAGGTGGGGTGATGGGGAGGTGGGGAGGTGGGGAGGTGGGGAGGTGGGGAGGTGGGGAGGTGGGGTGATGGGGAGGTGGGGAGGTGGGGAGGTGGGGAGGAAGCTTTGGGCTTAAAGGCTCGCGCTTGAGGTTCAAAGGCTCGCGCTTGAGGTTCCAAGGCTGACGCTTGAGGTTCCAAGGCTCGCGTTTGAGGTTCAAAGGCTCGCGCTTGAGGTTCAAAGGCTGACGCTTGAGGTTCAAAGGCTGACGCTTGAGGTTCCAAGGCTGAGGCTTCAGGTTCCAAGGCTCGCGTTTGAGGTTCAAAGGCTGACGCTTCAGGTTCAAAGGCTGACGCTTCAGGTTCAAAGGCTGACGCTTCAGGTTCAAAGGCTGACGCTTCAGGTTCAAAGGCTGACGCTTGAGGTTCAAAGGCTGACGCTTGAGGTTCAAAGGCTGACGCTTGAGGTTCAGAAGCTCAAACTTTAATCCCCATCACCCCATCCCCCCATCACCCCATCCCCCCACCTCCCCATCACCCCATCCCCCCATCACCCCATCACCCCATCCCCCCATCACCCCATCCCCCCACCTCCCCATCACCCCATCCCCCCATCACCCCATCTCCCCACCTCCCACCCTTCCTATTCCCTCATTAATTCATAGTTAGAGAACACAAATGAAAATTACCCAAGGCAAAATAAACGAGTTGCTGAGTGAGTCGGGATGCGAACATAATCAGCAAAAACAGGGAGAGAAAAAGAATAAATCTTGTACTCAACAGGCGCAACCAGGCGCGGCGCAAGGGGGTTGTGCTTTTGATGGGGCGATGATTGCGCTGGTACCCATCACCGATGCAGCTCATTTAGTCCACGGGCCGATCGCTTGTGCTGGTAATTCCTGGGGTAGTCGTGGTAGTCTCTCTTCAGGGCCGCAACTCTACAAAACAGGCTTCACCACAGATTTAAGTGAAAATGATGTCATTTTTGGTGGTGAGAAAAAGCTCTACAAAGCAATTCTAGAAGTCCATGAACGCTATCAGCCTGCGGCGGTGTTTGTTTATGCTACTTGTGTGACGGCGTTGATTGGGGACGATATCGAAGCTGTTTGCAAAGTTGCGGCACAAAAAGTCGGCGTTCCCGTAATTCCGGTGATTGCACCGGGATTTATTGGCAGTAAAAATCTGGGAAACCGTTTTGGTGGCGAAGCTTTGCTGGAATATGTAGTAGGTACAGCAGAACCAGAATTCACTACACCTTATGATATAAACTTAATTGGTGAGTACAACATTGCCGGTGAAATGTGGGGAGTGACACCGCTGTTGGAAAAACTGGGAATTCGCGTTTTATCTAAAATTACTGGCGACGCACGCTATCAAGAAATAACCTATGCTCACCGCGCCAAGCTGAACGTGATGATTTGCTCACGGGCGCTGCTGAATATGGCGAGAAAGATGGAGGAGCGTTATAGCATTCCTTATATTGAAGAGTCTTTCTACGGTATTGATGATATGAACCGCTGTCTGCGGAACATTGCTGCTAAATTGGGTGACGCCGATTTGCAGGCGCGGACAGAAAAACTGATTGCTGAGGAAATGGCTGCTCTAGATTTGGCGCTGGCTCCCTATCGCGCCCGACTCAAAGGTAAGCGAGTTGTACTTTATACTGGTGGTGTAAAAAGTTGGTCGATTATCTCTGCTGCTAAGGACTTGGGGATAGAAGTAGTTGCTACTAGTACCCGCAAGAGTACGGAAGAGGATAAAGCAAAAATTAAGAAGTTGCTAGGCATCGACGGCATCATGCTAGAGAAAGGCAATGCTAAAGAATTGCTGCAACTAGTTAAAGATACTAACGCTGATATGTTGATTGCTGGTGGACGCAATCAATACACCGCCTTGAAAGCGCGGATTCCTTTCCTCGATATCAACCAAGAACGCCACCATCCTTACGCAGGTTATGTGGGAATGGTGGAGATGGCGCGGGAATTGTATGAAGCTCTTTACAGCCCGATTTGGGAGCAAATTCGCAAGCCGGCGCCTTGGGATGAAACAGAATTCGTAGTTCGTAATTCATAATTACCTGATCTTTTTACCTCCCCACCTCATGACGTGAATGCAACTTAATACCAGGAAGTAGTTGAATGGCGATCGTTACTGTTCCTAATAAATCAGTTACTGTTAATCCCTTAAAGCAAAGTCAAGCTTTGGGTGCATCTTTGGCCTTTTTGGGTTTGAAGGGAACTATACCTTTGTTCCACGGTTCCCAAGGCTGTACTGCTTTTGCCAAAGTTGTCTTGGTGCGACATTTTCGGGAAGCAATTCCGCTCGCAACTACGGCGATGACGGAAGTCACTACGATTTTGGGTGGTGAGGATAATGTGGAACAGGCTATTCTCACTTTGGTGGAGAAGTCGCAGCCACAGATTATTGGTTTATGTAGCACTGGCTTGACGGAAACTAGGGGAGACGATATGCAAGGGATTTTAAAGGAAATCCGCAAGCGTCACCCAGAACTAGATAAACTAGCGATCGTGTTTGCGGCTACACCAGATTTTAAAGGCGCGTTGCAAGATGGTTTTGCAGCTGCTGTGGAAAGTATTGTCACAGAACTTCCCCGTCTTTGTGCAACGAAGGTTGAGCAGGTGACAATTTTGGCTGGTTCTGCTTTCACGCCAGGGGATGTGCAAGAAATCAAGGAAATGGTGACGGCTTTCGGCTTGATACCCATCGTTGTACCCGACTTGGGCGCTTCATTAGATGGCCATTTGGACGATTCCTACAGTGCTATCACAGGTAGTGGTACAACTTTGACTCAACTCAAAGAAGTCGGCGGTTCTGCTTTCACTATTGCTCTTGGTGAAAGTATGCGGGGTGCGGCGAAAATTTTGCAAGAGCGGTTTAACATTCCCTTTGAGGTGTTTAGGGAACTGACGGGGTTGGAACCTGTGGATGAGTTTCTCCAAGCTTTGGCGATTCTCAGTGGTAATAGTGTTCCGGAAAAATACCGCCGTCAACGCCGTCAGTTGCAAGATGCGATGTTAGATACGCACTTTTATTTTGGTGCAAAACGAGTATCTCTAGCTTTAGAACCAGATTTGTTATGGGCGACAGTGCATTTTCTGCAGTCGATGGGCGCGCAAGTCCACGCAGCAGTGACGACAACGCGATCGCCTCTTTTGGAGAAGCTCCCGGTAAAAAGCGTCACCATCGGTGATTTAGAAGACTTTGAGGAATTAGCCGTCGGTTCTGACTTGTTGATTGGTAACTCTAATTTGAGTGCGATCGCTAAACGATTATCCATTCCTCTTTATCGTTTAGGACTACCCATCTACGATCGCTTAGGTAATGGTCAGTTTACCAAAGTTGGCTACCGAGGCACAATGGAGCTTTTGTTTGGTATTGGAAACCTATTTCTAGAAGCAGAAGAAGAAAGAGTTAAAAATTTCCACGGTGATTGGTAATTCAAAATGTTATTTGTTAGCGATTTACCAATAGCAAATAATCAAGAAAAATCGACAGGAGACAAATAGAATGAAAATTGCTTTCACAACCAGTGACCGAATTCATGTGAATGCTCACTTTGGCTGGGCGAGAGAAATTGATGTTTATGAAGTCTCAGATCAAGGATATGAATTCATTGAGACTTTAAAATTTGATGGTGATTTGAAAGAAGACGGCAACGAAGATAAAATCACACCAAAACTTGATGCTTTAGTAGATTGCACAATTGTCTATGTTGTCGCTATTGGTGGTAGTGCGGCGGCTCGGTTAATAAAAAAAGGCGTTACCCCGATTAAAGCGCGTTCAGAAGATGAAAAAATCGCCGATTTATTAACTAAATTAGTGCAAACACTCAAAGGTAATCCCCCACCTTGGTTACGCAAAGCTTTGCAACAAAAAAGCACAAATTTTGTCGATGAAATAGAAAACGAAGCAACCGTATGAGCACAGACAACAATCTCAATGGCGTCGCCAGCACTGCAGTTTTAAACTCGCCTTTTTTGAAAGCGATCGTTCAACAAATTCGGGGACAAGATAGTTATGGAGTTTACCGAAATTGGGCAGACGAATTGATTTTGAAACCTTACGTCGTCAGCAAACAAAAGAAACGAGAAATTCCCATTGATGGCGAAGTTGATCCAGTAACCAAGTTACGGATTATGTCATTCTATCGAGCAGTCGCGGCTTGTATAGAACAAGAAACAGGCATGATATCTCAAGTTATAGTTGATTTAAGCCATGAAGGCTTTGGCTGGGTACTTGTTTTTTCTGGTCGTCTTTTGTTAGTTTGTAGAACTTTGCGCGATGCTCACCGCTTTGGCTTTGACTCCCTCGAAAAAGTCGCCGAAGAAGGCAAAGAACTAGTAGAAAAAGGCGTAGATTTAGTACGGCGCTTCCCTGAAGTTGGCAATTTGTAATTTGTTATTTGTGATTGCTTATTAGTTATTGGTTATTGGTCATCAACAGATAACTAATAACCAGATAACTAATGTTTTGAAATTAACAACAAATCACAAAGGACAAACAATGACAATTGAAGAACTAAAAGGTCAAATCAGACGCCTCAATAGTAAGGCGGGACAAATGAAAATGGATCTGCATGATCTCGCAGAGGGATTACCAACAGATTTTGAAAATCTCATGGCTGTGGCAGCAGAAACTTACGAAATCTATCGCCAGCTAGACGACCTGAAGCAACAATTAAAAACTTTGGAGAATTCTCAATGAATAAGACTATTGATGAGTTTAAAAAACTCACAGATGCGGAAGAATTTTTTGTGTTTTTCAATTTGCCATATGACCAACAATTTGTCAATGTCAATCGCTTACATATTTTAAAAAAATTCTCTCAATACATGGGAGAAATTGATGAGAAATTTCCTGATTTAAACCCAGAAGCAAAGCTTAGTCAATACTGCTTAGCTTTGCAAAAAGCCTATGAGGTCTTTCTCGAATCAACACCCCACGAACAAAAATTGTTCAAGGTGTTTAACGACAAGCAAAAAAATGTAGTCAAGCTGACAGAAATCACTTCTGATTAGGAGGTAAAAAGTGGTAAACCTAACGCCTACCGAATTAGAACGCTATAGTCGCCAAATGATGCTCCCGAATTTTGGCGAACTGGCACAAAAACGCCTGAAGTCAGCGACAGTCTTAGTTACAGGTGTGGGGGGATTAGGCGGTACGGCGGCGCTTTACCTAGCAGTAGCAGGCGTTGGACGGCTGATCCTAGTCCGGGGTGGCGATTTGCGCCGGGATGATATGAATCGCCAAATTTTGATGACAGATGACTGGATAGGTAAGCCAAGAGTCTTCAAAGCCAAGGAAACTCTCGACGCTATCAATCCTGATGTCCAAGTGGAAGCAATTCATGATTACATCACCCCGGAAAATGTAGATGAGTTGGTACAATCTGCAGATATGGCTCTTGATTGTGCCCACAATTTTACTGAACGCAATTTGTTAAACGCCGCTTGCGTGCGTTGGCGCAAACCAATGGTAGAAGCCGCAATGGACGGGATGGAGGCTTATCTGACAACGATTATTCCTGGTGTCACGCCATGTTTATCTTGTCTATTCCCTGAAAAACCTGATTGGGATCGGCGCGGCTTTTCGGTTCTGGGTGCTGTTTCTGGGACTTTGGCTTGTCTAACGGCGCTAGAAGCAGTCAAGCTGATTACTGGATTCAGTCAACCGCTATTATCGCAACTGTTGACTATTGATCTCCACCGGATGGAATTTGCTAAACGCCGTTCGCAGCGCGATCGCTCTTGTCCAGTTTGCGGTAACAGCGCACCTTGGAGATATGCACAAGCCAATTCTCTAGAACCTACCAATATTGCTTAATCTTTTGTCTTTTGTCAATCCAAATCACAAAGGACAAACCCCACAAATCAATACGCAATTCTCTTGCGTAACACACCTGTAATTAAGGAGAATTGATGACTGTTACTTTAACAGAAAAAGCAGAATTTCGTCTCAGGACATTTCTGTTAGGTTCCGCTCCCGATGCTAACGGCGCAACTAAAGGTGTCCGCATCTCTGTCAAAGATGGTGGTTGCAATGGTTATGAATATGGTATCGAAATTACCAGCAAACCTCAACCAGATGATTTAGTAATTCAGCAAGGTAAAGTGCTGCTTTACGTTGATGCTAAAAGTGCGCCTTTATTAGCAGGAGTTGTGGTTGATTTTGTTGATGGGGTGCTTGAAAGTGGCTTTAAATTTACTAACCCCAATGCAACTGATACTTGCGGATGTGGCAAGTCTTTCAAAGCAGGTGACTGCACGCCTAATGGTGTACCTTGCAGCTAATATTCTGGGAAGCTGGGAAAGACATTTGCACAGAAGTTTTTCACAGTTTCGTTAGCAGCAAATATCATTGTTGAGGCTTTCCATAAACGCTCTCTGAGCGGCTTCTCGAAGAGTTGAATAGGGAGACTTAACACTCTTTTCGAGAATTAAACCTAATCATATAAAGTTTGAGGAGAATCGGCAAATGGCTACCTACCAAGTTAGATTAATTAACAAGAAGGAAGAACTAGACACCACAATTGAGGTGGACGAAGAAACCACAATTTTAGAAGCAGCAGGAGAACAAGGTATTGATTTACCTTTCTCTTGTCACTCAGGTTCTTGTTCTAGTTGTGTTGGCAAGGTAGTTGAAGGTGAAGTAGATCAATCTGATCAAATCTTCCTAGATGATGAGCAAATGGCTAAGGGATTTGCTTTACTTTGTGTCACCTACCCACGTTCTAATTGCACAATTAAAACACATCAAGAACCATATCTCGTCTAAGTTAATTCTTAGCTTCAATTACTAAATAAATACCCGACTTCCTTGAGGAGTCGGGTATGTCTTTTCTATTAACAGAAGAAACAATTCACTGCTTTCTTATTCAACAGCAACTATCACATCTGATGATTTAATCACCGCATAAGCTTCCTTGCCTTCTGCAAGTTCTAACTTATCAGCTGATGATTTGGTGATGATTGCCACTATCTCTACCCCAGGTGCTAGTTCTAAGGTTACTTCTGTATTTACTGCGCCAGTTACAACTTGCTTGACAGTGGTTTTGAGAGTATTGCGAGCGCTAATTTTCATCTTTTTTTACCTTTTTACAATTGAAACATAAAACGTAGCAAATTATATTATAAAAATGCATAATCTTTAGTATTTCTTAAGGAAGAGAATAGCAGTTTAATGCGATTTACCGACCCTATTTGTGCATGGCATCGCTTACCATACATAATTATTAATTTTTCAAAAATATTTAAGTCTGCTGCAAATATTACTCTGCAATTAAATGTCAATAATCCTGTTTACTAGGTTAGCAAGTTCAATTCATTTGCCGTTTTTCAGGAATTGCAATGACATGTATGCTATAAAAGTTGATAATAATTCTCTAAAACAATGTCAAGAATTAATTTAACACTAATTAAAGATTTGTATTATACATATTAAAAGTATCAATGGATTCTTTTTTTTTATTTGTTGTGTTTATTATAGGTCTAGCTGGAAATATGAATATAGGGGCATAAGATATTGTTGCTGGTTAAATAGCGGATGCCGTTGAGGCGCTAGTACAGTATCAGATTATATTAATGCAAAAACATTCTATAAGTTTTTGATTTTAATAGACTTGTTCTCCTATTTTGCACTATTTCAACCAACCGATACAACAGAAAAACTTGCAAAAGTAGAAATTTATTCAGTTGTGCATCGGGTAAAAGGGATGCATTTAATTAAGGTGGGCAATTTTAGTGAAAATACTAGTTACTTCTGCATTAATCAGGCGTTGGTTAAAGATTCTGCTGTAACTTTATTTTTTGTGCCCGACTAAATTAGTTATCCAACTGCTATGTAAATAGTTAGTTTTTTAGGGTCAAGAGTTTATCTTGCTGGAAATTTGTAGGGAGTTAATTCTAATGGTAAATGAAGATGATTCGCACCCGATACAGTTGACATCGGCGGATATTATCCTGCGTCAACAACTAGAATATTCTATTAGCAAATACTTTTATGCAGCGTGCGATCGCATAATTCAAAACCTCCTATCTAATTGTCGTTGGTATGTGACAACCCACGCCAGTTTAATGATATTAGTGATTGAATGTCCTGACCAAGTTACTAACTGGCGAATCTTGCAAAAAATGGTGCCAATGGGAACTCTACTCAGTCAGATTGTTAGCGACGCAAAAATCCGCATCTGTCCTCCAGAAAGCCAGGGAATACCTTTTGAAATGAGAGTAGATGAATTAGCGGTTTATCGGGAGATGTAGAGACGGAATTAATCGTGTTTACAGTTATCTGGGTTTTGCTTGATGAGTGTGATGATTTCCTCATAAACTACATTAGCCGCATCTTCCACCACAGAATTTAATTCTAGTCCAAAACCCAGATTAGCGGCTTCAATTAAATAAACAGTTACGTCTTGAGGAAAATCATTTGCAAATATTTTCCTCCCAGTAGCTAAAGCATTATCCCAACGAAAACTATGCAAATTATAACTAGGTTCTGGAAGATTTTCTAATTCTTCTCCTGGGACTTTAAATATAGCACCTGGTTGGGAATTTGTGGAACTGGCGTCAACAATTATTAACTGTTTGCTACCTCTAGCTTGAAACATTACTTCCATCCCCGCAGTTCCACAGTCATAAATTTGCACGTGAGGATGGGGATGTTCAGCTAGATATGTTTGTAGGCGTTGGGCAATAATTACACCTACAGCATCATCATTGCGATTAAGATTTCCACAACCAATAATTGTTAGCATTTTTTAATATTATTTGTTATAAAGGGAGCATATGTTGGTTTATTACTATAACTTAAAATCTTCATAGACGTGGTTTAAGTAAGGTGGGCAATGCCCACCAAAACCTGCAAATGAATGTTAAATGTAGTTTAAAAAACTACATCATATTTTTTCGCAATTTCTATAAGTTTCTCACACTGTTCTTGTCCCGCTTTAATTAATATTGCTTCCGCTTCCTCTGGATTTTTGCCATCAGGGGGAATTAAATATTTGACGTAAAGCGAGACAAAATCAGCAACGATCGCCAAACCTAATAACCCGTGTTCGTCTGCTTCTTTACCTGCGATCGCTGCTACTAAACCAGCTTTAATTGGGTCTGGTTTCATTTTCATAAATTGATCAATTAATTTGGGAACATATTCCCCAGGCTGCAGATTATTTAACTTACTTGTATCGGGTGTAAAGTTAAATCCTGCTGCTTTTGCTTGTTCAACAACACACCATTCTGTGAACTCTTGTAGTGCTGCTTCAGGAAGACGAGGAAAATATCTGTGGAGTGCGATGTCTGACACAAGCTTACCTTATAAATTTCAATTTTTTGAGGCGCATCAAAGCCAGACTAACGCACTGTTTATGAAAGTTTTAGTGTATTATGCTACGACTAGGAAATAAATCGTTTTTAAAACTTGTATAAAAGAATAGGGAAGATAAATCGACAAAAGCCATGCCCAGAAAAATTTGGGAATTGAAAGCTTAGATTGCACGTGAAGCATTTGTTTATTTACCCAAGCGTGGTAAAAGTAGCCACGAACGATGGCGACACCCAATGATTAGAAAAACATTATAGAGTTTACCGCAGATTACAAGCTACAAATTATTGTAGGGGTTATTGTAGGGGCACAACATGTTGTGCCCCTAGCCGTGTACTGTTCGCTACAATTAAAATTTTCTAAGCAGTGCGGAAACGCGCCAACTCTTCACCAGTCTTCGCATCGTGGGCGTGGACTGTACACACCAAGCAAGAATCAAAAGACCGCGCCACATGTCCCACTTCCACTGGATCTCTAGGATCGTAAATTGGTGTCCCGACTAAAGCTTCTTCCACGGGACCCCTTGCACCTCCACCGTCGCGGGGGCCGATATTCCATGTACCAGGGGCGATAACTTGATACTGTTTAATCTTACCGCCTTCTATTTCTATCCAGTGACACAAAGCGCCGCGTGAGGCTTCGGTTGCACCCCAACCTTTACCGTCTTTTTCTTTAGGTTTGATATACCAAGGGTCGTTTAATTTGAATTCCCGCAAGCAGTGTTCAGCTTGGCGATATAGCTTGACAATTTCATGAACTCGTGCTAACTGACGGACATGGGTGTTAGCACCGCCCATTTGCTTGAAGACATCGAGGATGAAGCCGTCGGAATGTTGCCAAGATTCGCCATGATTCCCGCCCGCGACTAGTTGACGGGCTAAAGGGCCAGCTTCTAAACGTCCAAAGTCTTTGTGGAGAACAGCGCTCGCCCAGGAATAAGCGTTGTCGAAGTCTTTGGTATTGTTGGCGATGGGTTTAGTAGTGCGATCGCCTGGATGAATATCGGCTGTGCCTTCATCATACCAGGAATGAGTTGTGTTCTCACGGGCAAAGGATTGATCCATCAAAGTGTGAGTATCACTAAAGCTGTCATACACGCCACTTTTCATAATCACAGCCGCATTTCGCCCCTCGATAGTCGGCTTTTGGTATTTGTCTTCATGGGGTAAATATCCCCAAGTAACATACTTACCCACACCAGCGCCGAATCTATCCAAACCAATATCTAAACCCATGCGCCAATATAAACCCAAGTCGGAATCCCGATGCTTGCGGTCTTCTTCTAACCACTCCATGAAATCATCATAAGTTTGAATTTCTTCATAGCGTTCTAAAGAACAACCCAACCACACAGGTTCTAACCAATTGGTGCGGAAATATTCCAACAGCGACCAAGCGCGGGTAATGTCTGTGAGAGTGGGGGCGCACATCACACCACCAGGAACCATATAACTGCTGTGGGGCCATTGTCCACCTAATAAGGCATAAATTTCTACAGGTTTAGCAGAAATAGTAATGCCTAATTCATAAGATGTACCAGTGAAGGCGGCGAAGCGTCTGACAGCTTCATCATAAAAGTGACTTTTGCGGTAATTTCGATGAGTTAAATCAATCGCAAATAACCCATAAAAATACCGGGGGATACTTTGAATTGTTTCGACTATTTGCCCTAAATTTCTCGCCAAAATTGCATTGCGAGGAACTTCTGTTTCCCAAACTGTGTCTAACGCCCAAGATGCAGAGGTTAAGTGAGAACCGCCGCAAATACCACAAATGCGGGGTGTGACAATCAAGCCGGCTTGCGGGTCTTTACCGCGTAATATCACTTCAAATCCCCGAAAAAGTTCGGCATGTGTCCAAGCATTAACTACATACCCATCTTCGATGTCCACGCGGACATCTAAATCTCCCTCAACTCTACCGACTGGGGAGATATCTAAAGTTTGGATTGTCATTGGTTATTTATCCTTAATGCCCTAAACTGTAAAAAAGTCCTCTTCTGCCCAGGCGGGGGCGGCGTTTTTGGCGGACATTGTGAGGATGGCGTAATCTTTGGTTTTGATACCTGGGGGTAGTTCTTTGGGAACTCCCATGACGGTTTGGGTTTTGAATACGGTTCCAGGTACGAGGTCGTAGAAGGGAAATTCGGGTTCAGTACAACCTAAACAAGGCATACCGGCGCGGGTTTTGGAGGAAACGCGGTTCCAGAGGATGCGGTTGCAGGAGGAATGAGTCATGGGGCCGCGACAACCTAAATCGTAGAATAAGCAGCCTTTGCGCTGACCGAATTCGGCGACTGATGCTTTGTAGGCAAAGTGGACGTTGCGGGTACAACCTGTTTGGGTGTAGGTGTTGAAGAAGGTTTGGGGGCGATTTAGTTCATCTAAAGCAATGTCTGCGATGCGTCCGGTGGCGATCGCTACTAATATTTGACTGATCCAGTCTGGATGGGCGGGACATCCGGGAATGTTAATTACGGGTAATCCTGATTTGGTGACGAAATCTTTCCCTAAAAAACCGCCTGCTTGACGCTTGAGAAATTGTAAGCCTTCGGATTCGCTGGGGTTTGGTGACATGGCGGGAATTCCTCCCCAGGTGGCGCAGTCTCCCACGGCGACGATAAAGCTAGCTACTTGGGCGAGGTCATTTAGCCAATCTTTCATCGGGCGATCGGCAAAGCGATTCCATTCTCCTGTACCGTTGGGGGCGTTGACAACACTACCTTCAAACACGAGGATATCTAGGGGAATAGTACCAGAAATGCAATCATTGAGGAGTGTTTGCAGGTGTTCGCCTAGTTCTAATCCCAAGGAAGGATGCCAAAGTACCTTAATCCCAAAATCAGCAATCAGGTCACAGACTGTCGGTTCTTCGGCGTTAAGAAACGACATGGTGTTACCAGAACAAGCACCACCTTGCAGCCAGAGTACATTAGTCATTGGCTATATATTTTCTATTGTTAACTGTACACAAACTCAGTGATCAAGCTTGTAGAGTGTCACGAGGTTTTCCATATTTATCTTTTAAAATAAAGTATTTTTTTAAGCAATTCTGTTCAATTAAAGAAAAATTTATAATTAATCATGTCGATAACAAAGCTGACATGTGCAAGAGTTGATGAAAAGGAACTCTTAACAGGTGAATCCACTTGCCTAAATGCATAATTTATTTTGCACAACTACTTAAAAGGTTATAGTAATAGCAGATAGTTTTACCAAAATGTGAATAATAGATATTTTCATATCATCAATCTTTAACTAAACAAGATTTCAGATATTCACTAAAGACATTAAAAGTCAACAATTTTAGCGTTAACCCTGAGAATAGGTGCTTGCCAGGAAATTTGCGTTTTTCATCATGAAAAAAAATGGCATATATCGCTTACATGCCATTAAATTAATGATTTTTTTTGAATTGTGTTCGCCATTGTTACAGAATAAAATTATCAAATTTTAATGTACTTAAAGCTAACCCGAATATTGGCATTTACCCCATAGAAATTACTCAAGAGATTGCTTTATAGTGGAAAAACTTGATTCATACAATCCTAGAAGATGAGGAAAACGAGGGGAAATAATTAATTGTGAGCTTCCTCATCTTTACCATGCAAAAAAATACAACTCGCAATCATGAAAATATTCTCTTATCCCAATTTGGGATAGGTAGTATGGCGTTATCCTCAATTTAAAATCCACTGGTATTAGCTAATCGGCTAGAGTACGGTAGTTATGAACCCTAGCATGACAGATTCAGCCGTAAAAGCGGCTATAACAGCCATTGCATCGGAGTCAGCAACGACAGCAGAAAAAATCCAGATGTTGATGGAAATAGCACTAGGCTTGCAAAAAAAGCCGAAAACTGCTAAAGACTTACGAAGCGCAGTTGGGCTATATTATCGGGCTTATGAAATGTGCGGTGAGGATTATCCACTATTGAAAGCCAAAGCTCAGGTGGGTATGGCTGGGACTTTACAGACAATTCCTGATGCGGGGTCGGAACTGTTATTGCAAGCGAAAGCTGGTTATGAAGCAGCGTTACCAATTTTACAGCAGTTAGCTTCGCCCCTTGAAGTAGCAGAGTCCCAGATGAATTTGGGATTAGTCTTACAGTCCCTCGTCCCCTTGAATTTAGCGCGGATAGCGGACAGCATCCAAGCGTATCATGAAGCGTTGCGAGTGTTTACCTGGGAAAAATACCCACAAGAATACGCAATTTTATACAACAATATTGCGATCGCTTACCTTTCCATGCCCCTAGCATCAGAACGGGAATATCTGCGTCAAGGGTTAGCTGTGCAATCATTTGAAACCGCACTTAAGCATATTACCTTGATTGATCATCCTAGGGAATATGCCATGTTGCAAAACAATTTAGGTAACGCCTTGCAATATTTGATTAGTTCCCATCCAGTAGAGAATAACATGAAAGCGATCGCTGCTTATGATCAAGCCTTAAAAGTGCGTAACGCCAGAGATACACCCTTAGAATACGCTAACACTATCTCTAACAAAGCTAACGCCCTATTCAACTTACCAGATAATCCAGAAAAACCAGAAAACGGTAACTTCCAGAACCTCTTACAAGCTCGTACTTACTATCAAACAGCTTGGGAAATCTTCACCCAACACAAACAGCTAGAACAAGCAGAAATAGTAGCACAAGCACTGCAAGAAATTGCACTTGAAATTACAAGTTGTGAATAGGGCATTATCATCATAACTCTTAACCCTTGACAACATTAAAAAACCTAGGTTGAAAAACCTTAATTAAGTGATCATTAGCTATTTATAGCAGTTTCCAATCACATCAGAAATACCAAGAATGGAAAATATTGTAACCAGCCTTACTACAGGAGATTTTCTCAAAAGTTTAGCATCTGGAGACCTTAACATCCTCACAGAAATTGTCTGGGTATTAATAGCCACCATCTTATCTCTAATTGGTGGTGCAATTGGCGGAATGCTATTAGCCAGAAAAGATATAGGCTATGAGTTTTCAGCAACTTTAGGTGCATTATTAGCCCCAGCCGCCGTGATTCCCGCCATACTTTTAGGATTATTTGTACTGAGTTTGTTATCAAATCTATAGGAGGAAACATGTTGGAAATTGGGTGGTTATCCGCTAAATTATTTTTCAAGGGAAAGCTGTTACGTGACCCTATACAATTTGTCAAACAAACGGCAATTGGTACTACTATAGGTTTCCTACTATTGGTGTCTTTAGCACAAACTGAAATTCCTTTTTGGTTAACAATAGCAGTATCTAGCCTAGTCAGTGGCGCAGTTATGCCATTTCTATTAAAAGACTTCAAAATGAAGTAAAAGTGAGTGTGAGTTGAGTGTTTAACGTTGTAATTCCGACTAATTTGGTCAAAAGTTAATAATAGGCAATGATTACACTCATTGAACACACAGCAACTCTTGAGGAACTAATTGAAGAAATCAATCGCTTTGAAGCTATTATATCCGAATGGGATGAAAGCCAGAGGTGCGTAGTTGTCGGTTTAAAAAGAGCAATTGAAGCCTTACATAAAGCCGCTTTAAAGCGTTTGATTAAAAGCCTCAAGACAGAATCAATGTCAGCTTTGCGCCATGCAGTTACTGATGAAGTGGTATATGCAGTATTGCTTTATCACGAACTGGTTAAACCACCCAAACCACCATTAGCAGAACGCATTCAAATCGCATTAAATCAAGTTCGTCCAGGATTACAAAGCCACAATGGCGACATTGAATTAGTAGCAATTAAACCACCAAATACTGTAGAAATCAGATTAACCGGAACATGTAGTAATTGTCCAACTTCCACCTTGACCTTATCTCAAGGAGTAGAACAAGCAATTAAAACTCATTGTCCAGAAATCACCACAGTAGTTGCTATCAATCATCTGCCTTCTAGCGAGAATAACACCGCTAATTTAGTCAGTCCCTTTAATAACCAAAGTGTATCCACTTGGATTAAAGTCACGACTGTTAATCAAATTCCTGAAGCGGGAATTTTATCGATAACAATTGCAGGTAATTCACTGATTTTCTATCGACAAGGAATGAATATTACCTGTTATCATAACGCCTGCACCCACCTAGGAAATTCCCTAACTGAAGGTAAAGTTGAAAACAGTATCCTCACCTGTCCCGTCCACGGATTTCAGTATAAATTAGCAACAGGAGAATGTTTAACTGCTCCTGATGTTTCACTCCAATCTTATCCCTTACGCGTCAAACAAGAGCAAATTTTTGTGCAATTACCTCAATGACATCATCAACACGGTGTTGCTGATGGCGGCATGAAAACTATTGTAGAGACGTAAAATTTTACGTCTTTACTTCAATTCTACAACATCGATCAACATTTTTAAATTTAACTCAAAAATGCCACCATTGATACACATAAAAACATCCTAATGATTTTGAATAGTAAACAGCATTTATTCTCACCCCAAGGTGCGGAAATAGTTTTAGGAGAAATTATTGAACCAGAGAAATTAGCAATACCTATCACTCCCAGCGCTGCATCAATGTTTGGCCCCCGTAGTGCTTGCTTACTATCAGCAACTGGCCCTTTATGGGTATCAGATACAGGACATCATCGCTTATTAGGATGGCGAAATTTACCTACAAAAGATAGTCAAAAAGCCGATTGGGTAATTGGACAGCCAGACTTTTATCATGAAGGACAAAATGCTAAAAATACACCAGACAAAGCAACTTTTAGTGTCCCTACTGGTATCTGTGCTTGTGGCGCAGGTTTAGCTGTAGCTGATGCTTGGAATCATCGCATTTTAATTTGGCACAATTTACCTGAAGATAGCAATGTCCCGGCTGATTTAGTATTAGGACAAGCTAATTTTCATGATAATGAACCAAATCGAGGTGGTCAACTAGCAGCAGCAAATACGCTTAACTGGCCTTATGGTCTCTTCTATCATCAAGAAAAGCTATTTGTCGCAGATACAGGAAATCGGCGAGTCTTAATTTGGCAGCAATTACCAACAGAAAATGGTCAGCCTGCTGATTTAGTTTTGGGACAGCCAGATATGATATCTCGTGATGAAAATGGTGGTGGTTTTCCCACGGCTGCGAGTATGCGATGGTGTCATGATATTACCTTTTGGGGAGATGATTTAGTTATTACTGATGCGGGTAATCATAGAGTGATGATTTGGGAGGGAATGCCAACAAATAATAATACACCTTGTGCGGTGGTGTTAGGACAAAAAAGCTTTGATTTTACCCAAATGAATCAAGGAGTTTATTTTCCTAATGCAAGCAGTTTGAATATGCCTTATGGGGTGGGAGTTATTGATAATTATTTGTTAGTTGCTGATACGGCAAATTCCCGTTTGTTGGGATGGATAAAGCCAGAGTCAATTTTATCATTACAGGGTGCAATGGCGGATGTTGTTGCTGGACAAGTTGATTTTCAAAGTAAGGGAGAAAATAGAAATTTTGGCTTACCCAAAAGAGATAGTTTGAATTGGTGTTATGGGGTGAAGGTTTGTGGAAATGTTGCGGTGATAGCTGATTCTGGAAATAATCGAGTTTTGTTGTGGAGGCTGAATTAACGCTGAGGTTTTTAGGGTTTATTTGTAGGGAGGTGAAGGTTGATGCGGGTCGAAGAAATTAGAGTGCGTGGTGCTGTTCAGGGGGTGGGATTTCGTCCTACTGTGTATCGTTTGGCGAAGGTTTTTAGGTTACGCGGTGAGGTTTGTAATGATGGTGAGGGTGTATTAATTCGGGTTGATGGTGATGAGGTAGTTTTAGAGGAATTTGTCAGGAGGTTACAACAAGAGTGTCCACCATTAGGGAGAATTGATAAACTAATTAGAACTGAATATCACGGTGAATTTAATTTTGATGATTTTATAATTTCTCAAAGTTTAAATAGCACAATCAAAACTGAAATTCTTCCTGATGCTGCTATTTGTCCTGAATGTCAAAAGGAAGTTTTTGACCCTTTTAGCCGTTTTTATCGCTATCCTTTTACTAACTGTACCCATTGTGGCCCGCGTCTGAGTATTATTCGTGGGATTCCTTATGACAGATGCAATACCAGTATGTCTGCATTTGTCATGTGTGCGGAATGTGCGAAAGAATATCACGATATTGAAAATCGTCGGTTTCACGCCCAACCGGTAGGTTGTCATATCTGCGGTGCTCAGGCTTGGTTAGAACGTGCTGATGGGAAATTGGTTACTGCTTCGATGTTTTCTATGTTAGATGATGTGGATGCCGTTTGCACTCTGCTGCGAAAGGGCGAGATTGTGGGTATTAAGGGGTTGGGTGGGGTTCATCTAGCTTGTGATGCTACTCAAGAAGCTGTGGTGCGAAAACTGCGTCAGCGCAAAAGGCGCTATGACAAACCTTTTGCTTTAATGGCGCGGGATTTAGCGATAATTTCGGAATATTGTTTAGTTAGTCCCCAAGAAAAAGCGTTATTGACAAGTTCTGCTGCGCCGATTGTGTTGTTACAAAAAAAAGGTGAATTAACTCAGCATTCTCTAGCTTCTGCTGTTGCACCAGGGCAAAATACCCTTGGGTTTATGTTACCTTATACGCCGCTACATCATCTAATTCTCAAGCGAATGAATCGACCAATTGTTTTCACAAGCGGTAATTTTTCTGATGAACCGCAGTGTATTGATAACGATGAATCACGGGAGCGGTTAGGCAAAAGTGCTGATTATTTTCTTTTTCATAATCGAGAGATTGTGAATCGGGTTGATGATTCGGTGGTGCGAGTTGTTAATGATAAAGTGCAAACTATTCGTCGCGCTAGGGGCTATGCGCCAGCCCCGATTAATTTACCACATGGATTTCATAGCGCACCGCCAATTTTAGCAATGGGTGGTGAGTTGAAAAATACTTTTTGTTTGTTGCGGGATGGTCAAGCAATTCTCTCTCAATATTTGGGAGATTTAGAAAATGCGGCTACTTTTAATGCTTATCAAGATACTCTGAATTTATACTTGAATTTATTTGAGCATACACCTGAACTGATTGCTATTGATAAACATCCTGAATATCTTTCAACTAAATTTGGAAAGGAATTAGCAGATACAAATCAAATCCAACTTTGTCATGTTCAACATCACCACGCCCATATTGCATCTTGTATGGCAGAAAATGGTGTACCTCTCAATTCTCAACCAGTTTTAGGAATTGCTTTAGATGGTTTGGGTTATGGTGATGATGGTACTTTTTGGGGCGGAGAATTTTTCTTAGCTGATTACCGCCAATTTCGGCGACTGGCAAAATTTAATCCCGTCGCTCTGTTGGGTGGAAAACAAGCAATTACTCAACCTTGGCGTAATACCTACACTCACTTGATGACAGCAAATACTTGGGAGAATTTACAACAACAATATAGTGATTTAGAAATAATCAAATTTTTAGAACAGAAACCGATAAAATTACTCAATCAAATTCTTAAAAACGGGATTAATTCTCCTCTTACTTCGTCAGTGGGGCGCTTATTTGACTCAGTAGCAGGGGCTGTAGGGATTTGCTTAGAAGAATGTAGCTACGAAGGACAAGCAGCGATCGCCCTAGAATCTATTGTGGATATCAGCAGCATTAATAACCATGAAGAAACGCAAATTTATCCTTTTGCTGTTAAATTTTCAGATAATATTTATTCTATAGATTCAAGTCAGATATGGCAAGTATTGTTAAATGATTTACAGCGGCAAAGTCCTCAAGCGTTTATAGCCACAAAATTTCATATTAGTTTAGCCAAAATCATTGTAGAAATGGTCAAGCATCTGTGTCAAGAACAACTAATTTCTCAAGTAGTTTTAACAGGAGGAGTATTTCAAAACAGTATTTTATTAACCCAAGTTACGCAACGCTTAGAAGCTTTAGAAATTCAAGTATTAACTCATAGTTTGGTTCCTAATAACGATGGCGGTATATCTTTAGGTCAAGCTGTTATCGCCGCCGCTAATTCAATTCAAAATTAACAACATTTATGCAAGGAAAATAAAAATGTGTTTAGGAATTCCCGGACAAATTATCGAAATCAACGACATTAATCACAAATTAGCCACCGTTAATGTCGGTGGAGTTAAACGACAAGTAAATATTGCGTGCATCGTCGATGAACAACATCCGCCAGAATCTTGTATTGGTGATTGGGTATTAGTTCATGTCGGCTTCGCCATGAATCGTATTAACGAACAGGAAGCAGCAGAAACATTAAAACTGTTAGCAGAAATAACAGAAGCTATGGATTAGGAAAGAATTATTTTCATAGTCAATACTTCGACTTTCTTCAGTACGAGTACCTAATTTTCTCACCCCTAATTATTATGAAGTATGTTGATGAATTTCGGGAACCAGAAAAAGTAGAAGCCTTACGCCGCGAAATAGCTAAATTATGCAATCAACTAACAAAACCAATTAAAATTATGGAAGTGTGCGGTGGACATACTCACTCCATATTTAAATATGGTATTGAAGAAATATTGCCCGATTCCCTAGAATTAGTTCATGGCCCTGGTTGTCCAGTATGCGTTATGCCAAAAGGGAGATTAGATGATGCGATCGCTATCTCCCTAAATCATAACGTCATCCTCGCCACTTTTGGCGATGCCATGCGGGTTCCCGGTGCCAAAATCAGCCTACTCCAAGCCAAAGCACAGGGCGCAGACATCCGTATGGTGTATTCTCCCGTGGATAGTCTGCAAATCGCCAAAGACAACCCAGACAAACAAGTCGTCTTCTTCGCTATAGGCTTTGAAACCACAGCCCCCAGCACCGCTTTCACCGTCCTCCAAGCAGACGCCGAAAAGATTCCTAACTTTAGCATGTTTTCTAATCACGTCCTCGTGATTCCCGCCCTTCAAACATTATTAACAAACCCAGACTTACAACTAGATGGATTTATTGGGCCCGGACACGTCAGCATGATAATTGGCACTGACCCTTATCAATTTATTTCCCAACAATATCATAAACCAATAGTTGTCACCGGATTTGAACCTTTAGATATCTTCCAATCAATTTGGATGCTATTAAAACAACTAGTAGAAAATCGTTGTCAAGTCGAAAATCAATACAACCGCCTTGTACAACCCCAAGGAAATACAATAGCCTTACAAGCCATCAACAAAGTTTTTGCAGTGCGAGATAATTTTGATTGGCGAGGACTAGGAGAAATCCCCCATTCCGGTTTAAAAATTCGTCCAGAATACGCCCAATTTGACGCAGAACTTAAATTCAATCTTCCTAACCAAAAAATTCCCGATCATAAAGCTTGCAAATGCGGTCAAATTCTCCAAGGAATTTTAAAACCTTGGGAATGCAAAGTATTCGGTACAGCTTGCACACCAGAAACACCCATTGGTAGTTGTATGGTATCTTCAGAAGGCGCTTGTGCAGCCTATTATAAATATGGCAAACACTCCACAATTGCTAAAAAAATCACGGCTGAAAAACCCAATGTCAATTTATCTCAACAACCTCTACCCCCCTGTGGTTCGTTGGGGTAAATACTTATGTGACTAAACTTCTGGATATAATGTAGACAGATATTTCTACCTCATGTCATCTTATGGACTATCAACACATCATTACAATTGAGCCTGGAAAGCGTAGTGGTAAGCCGTGTATTCGAGGAATGCGAATCACGGTGTATGATATTTTAGAATATTTAGCAGGTGGTATGACTGAAGTAGAAATTCTGGAAGATTTTTCTGAACTCAGATTAGAAGACATCAAAGCTTGTCTTGCTTTTGCAGCTGATCGTGAGAAAAAGTTATTTGTGGCATCACTGTGAAACTCCTATTAGATGAAAACCTATCAGATAGAATTATTCACAGTATTTTAGATTTGTATCCTCATTCTGAACATGTCAAAACTTTAGGAATGACAAATACTGATGATGCAGTTATCTGGGAATATGCGAAAGCGAATAATTTTGCAATAGTTTCTAAAGATTCTGACTTTCACCAGCGCAGTTTACTGTATGGTTATCCACCCAAGTTTATTTATCTTCGTATTAGCAACAGCCCAACATCAAATATTATTCAAATTTTGAGAGATAATTTTGACACAATTATTCAATTTAAAAATAGCAAAAAAGAAAGTATTTTGCTGTTGATGTAGTGCATATCTACTTTTTCATAAAGATGAAAATGAAGCAACACCCTAACTTATTTTCGCAAATTTAAATATGGATTATTCACCCCCTAACTCAACACAAAATCTCTTCTTACAAAAAGTTGAACAAAGTCGCCAGCGCCAAGGTAAAGTGCGAGATACTCATATCACCCTCGCCCACGGTAGCGGTGGAAAAGCCATGCGCGATTTAATCGATGATATCTTTGTCAGCAACTTTGATAATCCCATTCTTGCCCAATTAGAAGACCAAGCTAATTTTAATTTAGCTAGTCTCGCAGAACACGGAAATAGACTAGCTTTTACCACTGATTCCTATGTTGTAGACCCCTTATTTTTTCCTGGTAGCGACATAGGAGAACTAGCAGTTAACGGTACAATTAATGACTTAGCCGTTAGTGGTGCCAAACCCCTATACCTTTCGTGTAGCGTCATTTTAGAAGAAGGACTACCCGTAGAAACCTTGCGACGTGTCGCTACAAGTATGAAAATAGCAGCCAATAAAGTAGGAGTACAAATCGTCACTGGTGACACAAAAGTTGTACATCGTGGCGCTGCTGATAAACTATTTATTAACACTGCAGGTATTGGCATCATCCCAGATAAAATTAATATCTCAGCCCACAATATTCAACCAAAAGATGTAGTCATAATTAACGGTGAAATAGGCAATCATGGCGCTGCTATTTTAATCGCTCGCGGGGAATTAGCATTAGAAACTGATATAGAAAGCGACTGTCAACCGTTAAATGAATTAGTAGAAAATATCCTCAAAGTCTGTCCAGAAATCCACGCCATGCGGGATGCGACACGCGGCGGTTTAGCCACAGTTTTAAATGAATTTGCTGTGAGTTCTCGCGTAGGAATTCGCATTGATGAAAATTCTCTACCCATCCGAGAAGAAGTCAAAGGAATCTGTGAAATTTTGGGTTTAGACCCTTTATATTTAGCCAATGAAGGTAAGCTAGTAATAGTAGCACCGCGTGAATATGCAGACGCTATTTTATCAGCAATGAAATCTCATCCAACGGGGAAAGATGCTTGTATTCTGGGAGAAGTTATTTCTTCATATCCCGGTATTGTGTTGTTAAAAACTGTTTTTAATACTGAACGGATTGTTGATATGTTAGTGGGCGAGCAATTGCCCAGAATTTGTTGATTTTTAACTGTCAATAGAATAATTATAAGTTGGGTTTCGCAAAGCCTCAACCCAACCTACGCAATATCTTTTCACTGCGTTCTTTTGTGTTTGAATTTAAACCATCCATCAATATTTTATGCCCTTAAAAGACGAAATAAATTTATGCACGAATTGGGAATTACACAAAATATTGTGGCGATAGTGACAGAACATGCTCAAGGAATGAAAGTAAAGCGAGTTCTATTAGAAATTGGTCAACTTTCCGCAATTCTACCTGAAGCTGTGCAATTTTGTTTTGATATCTGTACACAAAATACAGTTTTAGAAAACGCGATATTAGAAATTAGACAAATACCCGGTTTAGCAAAATGTCGCCAATGTGGTGCAAAAATTGCTCTAGATAAACCCTTTGGCGTTTGTAGTTGTGGTAGCGTGCAATTAGATTTAATCGCTGGTGAAGAACTAAAAATTAAAGAAATAGAGATAGAGGAATTATGTGTGTAACCTGCGGCTGTTCTGATGAGGGTAAAAGCAAAATTACAAATCTACAAGATGATGTAGTGGAACATAATCATCATCATACTCACACTTTAGCTGATGGGACAGTAATTACTCATATTCACAGTGATGACCATCATCATGAAGCTGCACACATTCATGCAAAAGTACATAAAACTACTATATCTTTAGAACAAAATATATTAGCCAAAAATAACCTATTAGCTGCAGAAAATCGGGGCTGGTTTAAAGGTAGAAATATTC